>DATKZX010000008.1 GCA_035527755.1 Methanomassiliicoccales archaeon
CTGGAAGCTAGCGACCGGATTAATGGTCCTGATACTCTTGGCCTCACCCCTATTGGTGATGTTGGCCCCGGGCGTCAGCGCCGCTACCGGGAACAAATTATCGATCAACGTGTTTGATGATGACGGCCCAATAAATGGAGCCACCGCCTCCCTTACGGAAGTGCACAAGCAGGTCACCCCATACTCTGACAGCTCCGACAGCGCCGGTCTGCTCGAGTTCACCCCTGCTCCTGGATACTACAGGCTCAGGATATCCGCCACCGATCATTACGATTACATCTATAGCGAGATCATCCGCTTCGACGGGCTCACCAACGTGAACCTGGGCATAGCGAACATGGACTCCATGGCGACCGCCGATAAAACCGTGCAGTTCAACGTGACCGCCGCGGCGACCGCGGTCGTCGGAGCATCCGTCACCGTGAAGGAGACCAACACAGGGGTCACCCAGGTCGTTGCCTCCGGTAGCACAGATGTCTCTGGTCTGCTGAACGTGACCCTGCACTCCGGTACCTACACTGTCGTGGTCAAGAAAGCCTACTTCGTCACTGAGGTAGTAGCCTTGACCGTTGCAGGTAACATGGTGCAGAACGTGACCCTGGACGCATCAGTGTCCTACAGCGGGACCGTCACCGTGGCCGGTTCTCCAGCCACCAGTGTGATCGCTTATTTGGTGGACAATGACGACCCTCTATCCGCTCCGGACGTGAAGGTCATCACTGCCACCGTCAACTCCAACTACTTCCGCTTTGACGCCTACCCCGGGGACTTTACCCTACTGGTAGACGCCAGCGGAGCCCTGACGAAAATAACCGATGTCACCATCAGCGGCAACAGCATGGTATCGGTCGTCCTCAACGCGCAGAATCTGCAGAGCGTGGAGAACGCCTTCGCCTTCGCCGCCGACGATTGGAACTCAGCGGTAATGACCAAGACCATGAACGTTGACTATGACTACACCATACCCGGTCTGGACTACGCCTATCTACCCTCCGCAAGGATGCAGATCGACCTGGCCCTCGGTGACGGTGACGGCATGGTAAATGCCACTGAACTAGCAGCGTTCGAAGCCGAGATGACCACCTATGGCCCTGTGGATGTTACCACTGAGGGCATGATGACGGTGTCCGCCAAGGTATTCGTATCCGAGGACGCGGTCATCATTGACACAACCGATCTATCCGGCCCGATCAACAGTACCTCCAGCTTCCAAATGAAGATGGTGGCCAATTACGCTGCGACCGGCATAACCAATGCTCTGAGCAGCTACGAGGCCAAGATATTCACCAGCGCGAACACCGCCTCGATGGGATACAGCTACAAGCTGGCCTTCCCCAGCGGCACTGACAAGTACGAGATGGTGAAGAACGTCACCAGCCCGACCAGCATCAGTGTCTCCGGATATACTGAGGTCACCGCTCTGGCGGCCTCTATTTCCGGCTACGCCACTTTGACGGTCCAGAAGTCTGTGGCCCCGACGGCCAATGCCGCCGTGGTCACCGGCGTGGACGCATATAAGGTGATGAACGGGTCCGCACTGCTGCACTACGTCGTGGCCGCGAACGTCAATGTCACCTTCACCGCTACCGGCTCCAATGACCCCAACGGCAACCCGTTGAGCTACACCTGGAACTTCGGCGACGGCAACAGCACCACCGTGACCACCGTCACTGCGGTTCACGTCTACACCAACGCCGAGCAGTATGCCGTCAACCTGACCGTGACCGACAAGTCCGGCCTGAACGCCTACAAGGAGTTCACGGTCAAGGTCGATGGCGTCGCACCCGTGGTCATGACGACCGAGAACGGTACTGCGGTCGGCAACGCTCTGACCGTAGACCAGAACAAGGCCGTTAAGCTCACCAGTGTGGATTCCTACGATCGCTTGAACTCCTCCACCGAGGCCGGTCTTATAGCCAGCTACAAGTGGGCGTTCGGCGACGGCAACAGCACCACCGTATTGATGGGCGAGAACCAGACCGTCAGTCACATCTGGACCCAGTCTGGAACCTACAGCATGTATCTGAACGTGACCGACGTGACCAACCACACCTCCAGCAAGATGGTCACCGTCACCGTGAACGACTCTGTAGCTCCTACCGTCAAGTTCTCCGTGAAGCTGAACGACACCGTGGTCACCAGTGCCAAGGAGAACCAGACCCTGGTCTTCGATTCCTCGGCATCCTCTGACCACAGCGGGATAGCCAGCTATCTGTGGGACTTCGGCGACGGAACCACCAGCAACCTGTCAACCCCGAGTCACTCCTTCAGCAGCATCAAGACCTTCGCGGTCAAGTTGACGCTGATCGACAACGCCGGGAACCAGGCCAACACGACCTTCAACCTGAAGATCGAGTCTTCAGCCCGCCCGGACCTCCGGGTAGGCTCTGTGACCTTCGATCCCACGACCTTCACCGAGGGTGAGGCTGGCTTCATATACATCAACGTAACCAACGTTGGTACCGCCAGGGCCGAGGGATTGTTCGCCGAGCTGTGGAAGATCAACCTGGACGGCAGCAGGACCGGGCTCAGCGATATCGGTGTGCTTCTGGTGAATGACACCGAGGTCACCTATCTCGAGCCAGGCGAAAGCGGTGTCATCCGCATGCAGGTCAGCCTCGGGTCAAAGGGTGACTACACCCTGCAGGTGAACGTCACTGCCAACAACGAGGTCGCCTCCAAGTTGAGCGACAACTCCGCCACTGTCTCCCTGACGGTCAACGAGGCCGGATGGAAGGCGTGGTTGTTGTATGGTGGGATATTCGCCGTGGTCATCGTGGTCATTGTTCTCTTCTTCTTCCGGAAGAAGCTGCCCATGATGCCCGGTAAGAAGCCTACTACCCCGCCGGCCAAGAAGAAATAAGCCGCAAACCCTTTAACCATCTTCTTTCTTTTTTTATTCAATGCTCAGGCTCATTGACTCCGGCACCTGTCATCCACTTTATTCTGTCGCATTGGAGGAAGCTATAATGGAATCGTGTGCCAAGGGGCTCATGCCTCCCACGCTGCACTTTTATGTAAGAGATCGACCGACCGTCTCCCTGGGCTACTTCGAAAGGGTGGCAGAGACAGTGGACATGGACGTGCTTTTACAGGAGGACATCTTTTTGGTCAGACGAATGTCTGGGGGGAGCACCATATTCACCGATCAGGGACAGTTGATATTCTCCCTTACGGTTGATCAGAGTTCGCTTCCTCGCCCGGACCAGGCCTATGCCCTCGCCTGCTCCGTTCTAGTGTCCGCCTTGAAAAGTTTAGGCGTAGAGGCGGAGCACAAACCACCAAATGACGTCCTTATTCAAGGAAGGAAGGTATCGGGCAGTGCCCAGACCCGAAAGCATGGCATGCTCCTGATACACGGCACGATGCTGGTGGATACGGATTTGGGCCTCATGCTCAAGGTCCTTCGTCCCCACGGGGATAAGGGGTCAAAGACCCGCTACGAGGTGACCTGTCTGTCCAAGGAGATGGGACGACCTGTGGGGATGGATGAGGTCAAGCAAGCCCTTATACAGGCCTTTGCAAACGGTATCGATCAAAGGATCGTCCCGATCCCGGTCAACGAGCGTGAGAACGGGCGGGTCAAGGATCTGATCGAAGAAAAATATGGAAAGGAGGAGTTCATCCTCCAGTTCTAACTACTGGAAGTTTTCCAGGTCCAGGAAGGCGAACTTCCTGCCGTCCATGAAAAAGCCCACCTTCTTGTGCAGCATCACGGCGTTCTTGCTGTCAGGCATAATAACGCTCTGAACGGCCTTCGCGCCTTTCTTTTTGGAGTCCAACGCCGCTTTCCGCAGCAGTTTCAGCCCGACCCCCTTGCGCCGGTGGTCCGGGTGTACGCCCACGTTCTCGATCCAAAGCACCTTCTCTATGTTGTTGACGTATTGGATCATCTGTGAGAAGAGGAATCCGATCACTTGCCCCTTCTCCATGGCCACGTAGCTCATGCCGCTTTCCCTGTAGAACTCGAAAGAATCTTTGGCCGAGGCACCCAGTTGTTCCATCAGTTCTGATGGTAGATCATCCCAACTCTTCTGCAAGGAGCTCTCCATGTAATCCCTGATACAGAACAGTTCTAAGGTCCTCACGTGCGACCTGTCCTCTTCCTTGATCTTCCTTATCTCTGCCATTACATCTCCTCCGGAGCAGCTATCCCCATGGTGATCAGGGCATTATGCAAAGCCCAGCGCGTTGCCTCTACCAAGCAGAGCCGGGCATCCTGATGTTCGGACCTCAACACCTGCACCGCCCCGTAGAACTGGTTAAGGGCCGAGGCTAGCTCATGACCATAGGTCGGGAGCATATTGATGCGTCGCTTCTCCCCTGCCTGCATGACCACTTCCGGGAACTGTGCCAGTGTCCATATGAGCTTACGCTCGAATGGGTCCGATAGTACCGAAAGGTCGGCCTGTTTATTATATTCTCCTATCTTCCTTAGAATGCTGCAGCAACGGGCATGGGCGTACTGCACGAAGGGAGCACTGTTGCCCTCAAAGTTCAACGCCTCCTCCCATTTGAATATGAGCTGCTTCTCTGCCTGAACTCGGATTATGTTGAAGCGGACCGCGCTCACACCGATGTCCTTGGCGATCTGCTTCTTCTTATCGTCGTCCAGGTCCGGGCGCCTGCTGCATACTTCATTATAGGCACGCTCCACCGCCTCGTCCAGCAGGTCATCCAGGTAGACCACCAGACCTTTCCTGGTGGACATTCGCCCCTCTGGAAGGGAGACGAAGGAATAGTATATGCATTCCGGTGCTCGCTCCGAGCCAAGTATCTGCAATGCCGAGGCAAGCTGTTTCTGGCCCAGCTTCTGATCCTCACCGAGTATGTTCAGCAACTGATCCGCTCGGTTGAACTTGTCCAAATGGTATGCCAAGTCTCTGGTGGTGTACAGTGTTGTCCCGTCCTTGCGGGTGAAGAAGAAGCGTGTATCGCGTCCATGCACCCCGAAGTCCTCCAGATTGAGGTAGTCGGCACCATCCTCGACCATGGCGTAATCCGAGGCCTTCAACCTCTCCACCACATCCCGGGCGCTACCATCTAGGATGTACTGTGATTCGTAAGTGTAATGGTCCAGAGTGACGTTGACGCTGCTCAGGCTCTCCCGGATGCCGTCAAGCATCTGGTCCACGGTTCGCCGTACGTTCATGATGGTATCTGGATCACCAGCCTCAAAGCGCTGGGTCATCTGTGATATCTCCGTCGCCACCTCGGACGACGATTCCATGAGCTTGTTTGCGACCTGGTAATAGCCCACTAACTTGTAGTCCATCTTCTCCCGGTCAGCCGGTGGCACGTCCTTCTCTGTGAGATGCGCCAAGGCCCATGTCAGCAACACCACCTGCTTCCCCACATCGTTCACGTAGTACTCGGTGGTGACATGATGTCCGCACATGCGGAGGCATCTCGCCAAGGTGTCTCCGATCAGGGGATTGCGCGCCCTGCCGACGTGAATGGGGCCAGTTGGATTCACTGAGGTGTGCTCCAGCAATATCTGTCCAGGACGAGGATCGCTCCGTCCGAAATTCTCTCGATGGTCCAACGCTTCATGGATCACTAAATGGCCAAGCAATGACTCGTTCACCCGGAAGTTCAGGTATCCTCGGTCCTCCCACACCTTGCCGATGTGTTCGTCTGGCGATAATGATGCGCAGAGATCCTTGGCAATGACCTGGGGCGCCTTGCGCAATGACTTGGCGAACTGGAAGCACGGTAGGGCGAGATCGGCCATCTCAGGGTCCGGTCGTTCCAACGTGAAATCCTCGGTGAACCCCAACGATGCCAGTTCTTTAGACAGACGTTCCTTGATACACGATTCGAAATGACCTAGGGCATCCATTTAAGCACCTATGCTAAATCTTAGGAGTCCGACGATGCCACCGAATGCCTTCAAGAGCATATCCCCTTCTTCGGATTCGGGGGAGATCAGTTCCACCTTGGTGCCCATAAGGCCCGCATTGTCGAACATGTCATCGACCAGATCAATATCCTTGACCACATTGCCCACGCCATCGCACTTGGGACAGGGCACGCTGCTACCTTCCGGGCTCTTATCGAAGCTCTTCTCCACAGTACCGCAGGCGGGGCATTCGATGGTGATGCGTCTCTTTCTCAGTCCCTCGGACAATAACAGTGTGTCCACCGCCCCGATCATTATGGCGTTGCGCACATGGTCCTCACCATAGACCGCCAGGCTATCATCGGTCTTGCGGACTTCTTCCAGAAACTTATGGAAGAAACGCTTCTCCCGCATGAGATCAAGGTCGTAAAGCTTGTCCTTGGCCTTGTCTACCAGCTCTTTCAAGCCGTATTCGTCAGTGTAACCGATATCGAACGAATCGATCACTTTTTTAGCGAGCTCATGGTGCAGATACCCTTCCTTGACGAAGAACTCCTTACTGGGGCCAGGTCCTCCGACCAGGATCCCCTCCAGTCCCTCAAGGTTCAGCATGGAGTCGGCCATGATGTCGGCGACCTTCTTGTAATACTCATTGGCCGCGATCTCGATGAGCCTTTCGAAACGCTGGGCCGACTGACCTCCCATCCGATGCTTGCTGGGTACCAAGGAGGGTAGGTTGCGGATGACGGTGATGGTCCTCCCCCTCAGCAAGCCCACAGTGGCTTCGCTACGGTCTATCACCACAAGGCCGTACACCTTCTTTTCCAGAAGCATGTCCTTCAGTGGTTCTAGATGAAAGTCGGAATCACATCGGTAGAGGAAGGTGGTGATCGGTTCTGGCGGTTCAAGCACGTACTGGACCATCTTTGTTTGATCACCCGAGGCGGAGATCTCCCCTACGAAGAAAATAACGCCGTTGGCCGGGGGATGCTTGAAGTATTTCAGTCTAGCCAATATGGATTGGATAGCTCCCTGCACGTTCTTGCGCGTGCTCGCCGACTTAATGTTGGATGACTGAGAGAACTCCTCGCGGAGATAAGCTGCAACGTCAAAGATCTGTTTGCCGGGCGGCACATAGACTGAAATGAGCTCTGTACCCCGTCCTTTCAGGTCCATGATCTCTTCCAGAGCCCTCTTGAAATCGTATTTTTGTCGATCCGAGAGGATCTCGCCCGTTATTCCTTCCATTAACTGAAACCTATCCTTTTTTTAGGTGAAAACGATTCCTGACTTATATCTGTTGGTATACTAATGGACAAGGTAGTGGTCTCCCTCGGCGGCTCCGTGATCGTGCCAGATGATAAGGACGACGTCTTTTTGAAGCGCTTAGCGAAGATGGTGAGCGATCTATGCGATAACTATCAAATTTACCTGGTCTGCGGAGGCGGCAAGGTCGCTCGATACTACATCCGCCTAGGACGCTCCCTTGATCTTTCCGAGGATCAACTGGACGATATGGGTATAATGACCACTCGTTTGAACGCCAAGTTGGTGTCCTTCGCATTGGGAGAGATGGCGGTCATCAAGATCCCCGAGGACATCATCGAAGCCCATAATCTGGAACGCAAAGGAAAGGTCGTGGTCATGGGAGGCACCGTCCCCGGACACACCACAGACGCTGTCTCATCAATGCTGGCTAAGGAGGTGGGAGCGGTACGGATCATTAACGGGACCTCGGTCGACGCCGCATACACCGCCGATCCAAAGAAGGACCCCAATGCTGAACGCCTCTCGTCGATAACCCATCAACATCTGTACGAACTGGTCAATATGGGGCTGCACGGTGCCGGCCCATCCAACGTCTTTGATAAGCTGGGCGCGCAGATCGCCCGGGACAATCACATTGATATCTATATTGTCAATGGACGCGATATGGAAGAGATGCGATCGGCCATCGAGGGAAAGTCCATCAAAGGGACGGTGGTTTCAGATTAGCATCTTTGGAAAGAAGCAGCCGGACAAGAAGAAACAGCAGGCCAAAAAAAAGAAGCAGCCGGTTTCTAAAAAAGAGTTGGTCAAGGCGGCAGATATCTCTCCCAAGAAGGTCCAGTCGAAACCATCTTCAAAGCTTACCCAGGTGCAGCATGACGCCCTATTTACCGGAGGCGCCTTCACCATATTAGGTGGTCTTTTGATCGCATTGTCCGCCATGCTTCCATGGATCGATATGCAGGGCAGCCCCGTGTTCATGCTGGATCTACTGGATATCGATATCCTTTACATCACCGCTCTATGCGTCCCGGTCCTGGGAGCACTGTTAATGGTTTTTTCCATCATCTCCTTGATCTACTTCTACCGGCCATCCAAAGGGAGGAGCAAGGTCCTCTTGATGCAAGTGATGGCGGCCGTCGCCGTATCCTTGTTGATAATCCTTGTGATATTGCTATTGCAGAAGGAATACCAAGGACAGGATGTAAAATACGGTACCGGGGCTTTCCTGAACGTCATCGGGGCTATATTGGTCATGTCAGGATCTGTGATCAGCACGACGGTATCCCAAAAAACGGTAAAGCCAGCATCAGGATTCCAGGGGCTGACCCAACGCAGCATGCGTCCCATCGGTCAAAAGGAGTGGAAACCACCGGAGACATCCGTCAAGCTGCCTCGATGTCCATCCTGCAATGAGGAGATGCAGCCCGGGTGGAAGGCTTGCCCATCGTGCGGTTATGCCCTGATTTCCGAGAACGGGAACGAGTGGGATCAACTTTGAACGTCCTCCAGATTCTCGCTCTCCAGCACTCTGAAGCCCGCTCCCTCGATCAGGTCCTTGATGCGACGAGCCTCCGGTCGAGAGAACGATTTCTTGTGCACATAGGCGATGTCAGTTCCGCTGGCCTTCATTGCCAAGGCGATAGAGGACAAGATGTGTTCGTCACCCCCTGCTTCCAGGACGTGCTTTGCCACCATGTGCCCGAAGTTCAACTTCTTCGTTAGTGTGACCTCGGTGAACCTGGGGGCGTAATGCCCTCCGCCGACCCCGATGACAACAGGGCCATCGATCGCCCGCCAGTTCAAAATAGCTTCCGCCAGAGCCGTGGCGGCGCCCAGATGCCCCCATTTGCTCTCATCGCTGCCTATCTCGACATAGGTAGTAGGGACCTCGAGATATGGTCCGTGGTGGGTGACCTCATAGGATATCTGGAAAGGGAGTTCCTTTCCCCTGATGGCCAGTTCTCGGAGTATTCCGCTGAGGAACGCCGGGGACGACGGCACCAGGGTCCTCTCCCTCCCCCCATGGTCCGCCTTTCCGAAGTTGCCTATGGGGTGCATGGTCAATGTAGGCGTTCCCGAAGCGGCGCGATGCTTTGATAGGAAGACCACCTCGTTCACGGTCACCCCGGTCGCTTCATTCACCAGCCGATCGACATGATCCAGATCAAGGTGCAGGGTATCGCTTGTCACTAGGTACAGATCATTCAGCAGATAGCAGGGCCGTCCTTGGAACCGACCCTCCTCCTTCCAATCAGCGATCTCCAGCAAACGGTCGCGCAGATTAACGCTGGCAACATCGGGCGTTGAGCACACTAGAAGTCGCATGACCGGCCAATTCCCTCGGAGCATATTACCGTTATGGAAGTTAATCCCATCATTTCAGGGTGTTCAGCGTATTTTTATGATTATCAATTATGCTACATGTAACCGCATTGGGTATAAGGCGACCGGTCATTGAACGATTGGATTGAAATGGCGACGCCAATCACGGTCGGGGAAAGGATAGTGCTTCATCTAGCTCAATATTCTAAGAATCAGAACGATTTCGATGTACCGTTCGAGGTGAGTCAAGATGGCATCGGTGAGGCCTTACGGATATCCAGGGCGCACGCCGCCATAGAGCTGAAGAAGCTGAAGGAGGCGGAAACCGTGGCGGAGAGAATATCCCACATCAAGGCCGGAACGGTCAAGCGCAAGGTGTACTTCCTCACCCAATCAGGTGAGGATAGGGCTAGGAACCTCAAGGATTTCGCCACTCGCCAGGGAATAGAGATCATGCCCTTGCTAGATCTCAAGAAATGCAAGGGGGAAGAGCTCTGGACCCAGCTCAATCCTGAACTGAAAGCATTAATGGCTAAATCGGTGGTCTTTCGCAAACCGTTCAAACGCTCGGCCTTACCGGCGGCCAATATAAGCCTGCTGCCCGAGAATAAGGAGGGTATGGTGGACATCCCGGCGTCACTGCGAAGTTCCATACCAGCTTTGTTGGATAAGACATCATTACGGGCGGCGCACAGTTTTGCTGCCGATTATTGGTTATCGGAGGAAGATTTCATAGAGCGATTGCATCACCTTCTGGAGGCGAGCCGGTGCATGGAGGCGCAAATGCTACTGGCAAACAGGGGATGGCAAATGGCCCGCTCTGCTGGACCGGAGCTGCTGGAATCGCTCAAAAGTATGGACGATATCCTACCCAGATACGCTCGTGAGGTACGCCGCATAAGGGGTGAATCGGCCAGAAGGAACCAGGACCTGACCTACGGCCATATGGTGGCTGAGGAAATGTTCCTGACCGGTGATCCAGAGGAGATCCATAACGCCTTGGTGTTAAAAGGCAGATTGCTTTTGGCCGAAGGAAAGGCTCAGGAGGCATTGGAGATCCTGAAGCAGGCCGGAGAACAAACACCGTCACCATTGGTTGATTGCGATATCGCTATCTGCCTGGGGAAACTAGGACAGAATGGTGAGGCCCTACGTCTGCTGGAATCGGTGAATCGGCGAGGAGGGGTCAACGATCCCGACCTGCTGGAGGAGGTATACACCCGCAAGGGCGAGGCACTGGTTTTCCTCGATCGCAAGGAGGAAGCATTGGCCAACTACAGCAAGGCACTAGGTCTTGCAAGGTCCGGCGACAAGCGGAACATCTACAAGGCCATGGCGGCCTGCTATGACGCTTTGGAAATGAGGGAAAAGGCCCGGGAGTACTCTAAAAAGGCCTCCATTAAAAGATCGGGCTCTGTCTGAGGAGGTCCAGGTCGGTCACGTACAGCTCCCGGATGTCCTTGAGGTTCCATTTCAACATAGCTAGTCTTTCGAATCCCAAACCCCATGCCAGTACGGGATGTTTTATCCCCAGGGGACCGGTGACCTCTGGTCTGAAAACGCCCGCACCTCCCAGTTCCATCCAGGAGCCATTGAAGTAAATGTCCACCTCCAATGACGGCTCGGTATATGGAAACGGTCCTGGCCGCACTCTGACCTTGTCGAAGCCCATGCGGTGGTAGAATTCCTTGAGCATGCTGACCAGCATATCGAAGCTGGCACCTTCTTCCATGATGATGCCTTCGATCTGCACGAACTCCGGCAGATGGGTCATATCAATGCTCTCATTACGGAATATGCGAGATATGGAGAAGACCTTCAACGGGGGATCGGGGTTCTTGGAAAGGTAGCGGATCGTGTTGACGGTGGTGTGCGTTCTGAGCAGGGCCCTTTCGGCCTCCTCTCTGGACCAGGCGTAACGCCATCCCATTGATCCAGTATCGCCGCCATTCTCGTGCACCGCCTTGACCTTCCGTACAATCTCCTCGTCCTCCAAAGGAAGTCGGCAGGGGTTCTTCAGGTAGAAGGTGTCCTGCAGGTCGCGGGCCGGATGGTCCTGGGGGGTGAATAGCGCGTCCATGTTCCAGAACGCCGGCTGAACGTACTCGTCATCGATCTCGGTGAATCCCATCTGAATGAATATACGGCGCACCTCATCGGCCACTCTGGTAAGGGGATGCTTCTTGGCTGGATATTGGCTAGGGGCGAACGTCCTGATATCATAGTGGCGGAAATCCACATCCTTCCATTTTCCGGTCTGAAGCAGCTCAGGGGTGAGCTGGGCAACTTCCTCGGTCAGCTGTACTCCCAATGACAATATCTCGGTACCGAGCTTGCTTAGACGCAGAGTGCGGGACACTAACAGCTTCTCCTGTAGTACGCCCTTGCGCGCCTTGAGGAGGTCCAGCGCCTTCGGGTCCACCTCTCCTTCATCGAGATCCCTGACGCCCAACTGCCGAAGCAGTGATTCGTCCAACATCTCTTTGTCCTGAAAGCCCTCCCCTTCTGGGGTAAGGTGCAACATCGGCTCCGGACCCGATTTATCCAATCTGGCGAGCTTTTTCTTCATAAGCCAGCCGATGGCCATGGAAGATTCGACCTTCCCCATGACGGATTCGAGCTCCTTTACTCCCATGCTCCCTTTATTTTGAGAGATGGCGATCAATGCCCTCCTTTCAGGCACGCCCTTCTCCACCAAGGAGCGGTCCTTCAGGCAATAGGTCTTGCGGGCGCTCTCCTCGATCTCCAGGGCGCCCTTTGATTGCAACCAGGAGGCGGCGTTCATGACCTCCACCAGCTGCTGGAACCCTCCCTCCTCGAAGACCTTGTCCGGTGGTGCCCTGCCATTAAGTCTCTGCAGGGTCACCAGCACGTTCTTCTCGGAATAGCTGAGACCTTCCAACACATCGGTGGCCTTCATGTTCTGGGGGATTTTGTCCTCGATATAAGTCATTTATGTACTCGGTGCACGAACTGTCGCTTCACGGTTTTCCGGCATTCAGCAGGGTCCCAGGAAAATCCCTTGCTCATCACTCCTTTAATGTCCAGGATGGGGCTGTCCAGGAAAGCGTCCAGTCCTTCGACCTTAAGGCGATCCCCCTTACGCTCCAGCAATCGTACCCGCGTGAGGCCTATATGGTTAGGGCGGCGCGGACTGCGGGTACCGAAGACCCCGGTCAGAGGAATTTCCGCATCCCCGCGAGGATGCACGTGCAGATCGAACCCCTGGCTATGGTCGAAGACGAAGAGCACGTCCAGTTTCTTCAACAGTTCTATGCGGTACAGCCCTTCGACATACTCCGGTAGGACCTCTATCACTGAGATATCGTCCTCCACTGAAACGACCTTCCCTATCGGCGTCAACAGGTAGGGGGGAGCATGAACTCGTGGAGACGCTCCTTGGCCTCCTCCCTCTTCCTCTGATGTTCCTCCAGGAACTCGTTTATCCGCTGGGTCAGCAGTTGCTTGCACTCTCCGCAAAGTATCTCTCCCTTCCGGCATCTTTCCGACAGATCGTCCAAAGCTCTGTCGTCCTTTTCAAAGAGGAAGTACTGGTACTTGAAGACCGAACAGACCTCCGGTCGGCCGCCAAGCTTGCGTTGCTCATCCACTGAGGTTTGTCCCCCAGTGAAGGCGTTGCCTATCTTCTTCTTCACCTCCTTGGGCTTGTCCGTGGTGAATATGGTGGTCAGTGGCTGTGAGGAGGACATCTTGTCGTTACCGGTCAGACCGGGGAACATCTTATTGTGAATGAGGGCCGGCTTATGATATCCCAGCAGCGGAGCCACGTCCCTGGCCACTCTGAAATGAGCATCTTGGTCTATGCCACAAGGAATGAGGCAAGGGGTGTTCTTTCCGTACAGGGCATCCTCGATGAAGCAGGGCGCCGCCTGCATGCTGGTGTAGAATATGCTGCCGATGTTGTTACTGTTGTCGAAACCGAACACCGCCTTGGCAGTGGAGAATGTGACACGTTTCGCCACCTTCAAAGCCAACGGGTATAGCAACTTGATCTGCTCGGTGTCAATGACTATCTTGGTCTTTTCCGGGTCGAAACCAAGGGCGATGAAGTCCAAGGCGTTATCATAGGCCGCCCGGCGCGTATCTTCCAAACTCAGATTCTCATTAAAGAGGTACTTCTCATCGTCGGTCATCTGGAAGTACAAATTGACATGGAAGAGGTCCTGCAGATACTTGGTGAACATCCAGGGCATGAGGTGGCCAAGGTGAGTGCCCCCGGAAGGACCGCGGCCGGTGTAAAGGAAGAACTTCTGCCCCTTGTCGTATAGGTCCAGCAACCATCCCAGGTCCCTTTGTGAATAGACCACGCCGCGGCGCAGCATGGGGTGCAGTTCGCCGTAACCAGACAAACGGTCCAGCATTTCGCGGTCGATCTTCTTGGTCCCGAAACGGGTGATGAGCTGATCGTAGTCGATCTCCCCCGTGACCTCCCAGGGTGTGACCTTGAAATCGTCGTTCATCTTCGTTCAGCCCGCTGGAACGGCATACTGGTTCAAAAGGATTATTGAAGCTTAACCGCTGGACCATTACCTCTAGCCAGATGCAGTGCCCTGGCCAGGAACCTTTCCAGGTTGGCTGTTCCGCAGGGCCGGTTCTCGTGCCTCAGCCCCAGGTCCTCGGCGAACTGGCGGGATAATGCTTCGTAATGCTCCGCATCGCCCACATCCGTATCGACGTATACACACCTCTCGTAGTTCTCGAAGAGCATGTCTAGAAAGTACTTCGGCTCGTATCCCTGGTCTATGAGCATATCTAGATGTAGCTCCTTGATCGCTCCCTCCACCCCTCTCAAGGCCCACCCAGGCGTATTGAACCAGGTGCCTCCGCACAAACGCTTCTGGTGCTCGTACTCCACTGGCCCCAGGATGGCGGCGATACAATCATCTCCCTCCAACATGACCGTTGGCACCTTCAAAAGACCAGTTATTCCGGACAGTGATTGACAGACAGCATATCCCAAGAACACGGCGTCGACCTGACCTTGCAGAGCGTTGACCTTTTCCTGGACCTTGACCCTCAGATCATCGGCGTTTATGTGCAGGGCGAACTCTAGGTATTCTCTGTGGACCACCTCGTCCCAACCCTCTGTCAGCTTCTCAAGTTCAGGTTTAAGGATCTCGCAGGCAATGATGGCCAAACGCCCCTTCTTGGCTGGAATGCTCTCGGTCATGGTATCATCCGTCATTCACATGTATGGGAAGGGCGAACAGGCGCCGGAGATATGCCAATGCGGTCCCCCAATCGTCGCAATCGATGATGGAATCGGATATGGGATTATCATCGTCCAACGTCCACATGTGCTCCGGAGCTGGAGAGTCGAATCGAATTAGCATGATGCGATAGCCCCCCTTCCTCTTCGAATCGTTCTTGGGACTAGACACTACAGAAGCCCCATAGTTATTTGGAAATCGATAGATGTTATGGAACCGATCGCCCTCCATGCACCCGCAGGGACAATTTGCGTTAAGATCGATCACGTATTCATCGAACTCCAAGAAGCTCCCTCGTTCGTTACTTAAGCCTTTCCCACATGTTCCGACCAAAGGGCGCATCGGGACGGGCTTGACCAAATAACGCGCATCAAGCTGATATCTTTTCCGTGATAAAGCGAATCATTTAATAATCCGATTTAGTAGTAATGATTACTATTATGAACTCATATCCGACCAGATGGACAAGGCAGATGAAGGTCACCGTGGACATTGTTTATGATAGCGAGGGACCGCTCATGGCGGACCAGATCTATGAACTGGCCCGAGAGAAACTTCCCCGCATCAGCCTGGGCACGGTATATCGAAACCTCAACCGATTGGTGGCCATAGGATTGATATCCGAGACCAATGTCGGATCGATGCAATGCTTCTTTGCCCATCCCTATTCCAACACCCATCTGGAATGTCGGATCTGTGGCCGTTTACAAAGTGTGCCGTACGACCTATCCTTGACCCAAATTGCCAAGGATACCGGGCTGACATTGGACGGATATGAACTGCGTCTCAAGGGCGTATGCCAGGAGTGTGCCGATAAATGCACATAATGGAAGGGTACCTGGACCCATGGTGGTGTCTTTTTTGGACCATGCTATCCGCTCCTTTCCTGGTTTATGGTTTCTATACGATCCGCCGTCTCATCAGGGAGGACCCAGCGCAGAAAACGTTGTTAGCTTTGTCCGGGGCCTTCATATTCGTGCTTTCATCCTTCAAGCTACCGTCGGTCACTGGCTCCTCCTCTCATCCTACCGGAACTGGGTTTTCCACCATGTTCTTCGGCGTTGGTGTGACCTCGGTCATGTCCTTCATCGTACTGATCTTCCAGGCTTTGCTTCTGGCGCACGGGGGGATCACCACCATGGGGGCGAACGTGTTCTCCATGGGCGTGGCCGGCCCGTTCGTGGCTTACATGGCCTTCAAAACAATGAGCAAGGCTGGAATTCGCACTCCTATCACTGTTTTCATCACCGTGTTCTTGGCCGGTATCATGACCTACGTGACCACCGCCGTACAGCTGGCTTTGGCCTACGGCACATTCTCCGAGTCATTGGTCAGTTTTCTTTCGGTCTTCGCCGTAACCCAGATCCCCCTAGGGATCGTTGAGGGCATACTATTCACAATCTTCGTGGATTATCTGCAGAGAGCGAGACCTGACCTGACGGACAGGGTGTTCCCCAGGAGGGTGACCGATGAATCATAGGCACTATTACATTCTGGGTTTTACCGTCATGGCCGTGATCCTGGTGTCGGCGGTGCTTCTCAATCCCAATTCGGATTTCTCGGGCACTGACGATAGTGGTGGGGATATCATCTCCGATACGGATCCGGACTATCAGCCCTGGTTCAACAGTCTATGGGAACCCTCTGGGGAGCTGGCGACGCTTCTATTCACTTTGCAGGCAGCCATCGGCGCCCTTGTGATCGGTTATTTCCTGGGGAGCAACAAGGCCCGTAAAGGAATAGGCCGTTCACAGGAGAAGTGAAATGTTCGAACTGGACGAGCTTGCTTATCGTTCTTCCGCCTTGAAATGGTCGCCGACCGGTAAGTTCCTATTTGTTCTGACGTTGCTCATCTCCTCATTGCTGGCCAAGTCCATGCTCGTTCCGATGATGGTCTTGGTGGTGGGGGTGCTGTTGCTTGGATACTCCATGCGCTTCCGGTTCCCAAAGATCATCGGTATCATAATTCTGGAAACTTTGGGGATGATCGTTCTAGGCGGAGTGGTCATCGCTGCGGTGACCCCCGGGCTAACCATCTGGAGCGTCGACCTGGGTCTATTCGTTCTTTCCTTCTCGGATACCGGGGTCAGTACCGCATCCCTAGTGACGCTGCGGGCCTTGGCCGGCATAAGCGTCATGCTCTTTTTCGCTACATCCACTCCCATCCCGCACTTCGCAGATATGCTGGTGCGTTTCAGGGTACCGAAGGAGTTCACCGAACTGATGGTACTGGTCTATCGCTACTCCTTTATGCTGTTAGATGAGGCGGGTAGGATGCACCTCGCGGCCCAATGCCGACTGGGCTTTCTCGGACGTCTGAACAGCGTGAAGACATATGCCAAGATGATGACCGGTATGTTCATTCGGTCCATCGAAACCGCCGAGAGGTCCAATCAGGGCATGCAGTGCCGCAACTATCAGGGCAGCATAGGGATGCTTAGGGAGCCGAAAGGTATGAGCTACGCCTGGGTCGCCATCTGTGTGATGAGCTTCCTCCTCCTACTGCAATTGAACGATGTCTGTGTCCGATCTGGCATTCTTATGGGGTGAAAGATTGGACGGCCCACTTCTGGAATGTCAGAACATATGCTTCGAATATCCCGGGCGGGGGATGGCCCTTCGGGACATCAGCCTGACGATCGAAGAGGGAAGGAAGACGGCCATACTGGGACCCAACGGTGCCGGTAAATCCACATTGTTCCTGCACTTCAATGGGGTTTTCAAACCCAAGAGCGGTCAAATGTTGTACCAGGGATCACCGCTGGTATATCGTAACAAGGAACTGAGCCAGCTACGCAAGGAGGTGGCGGTGATACTGCAGAATCCGGACGATCAGATATTTTCCGCCACCGTCGAGGAGGATGTGGCCTTTGGTCCATTGAACCTGGGACTCCCTCGGGATGAGGTCGAGGCCAGAGTGGACGAGGCCCTGTCATTGGTAGACCTAACGCACAATAGGGAACGACCCTCCCAGCAATTGTCCTTTGGCCAGAGGAAGCGACTAGCTCTGGCAGGCGCTTTGGCCATGAGGCCCAAGGTCCTCATCATGGACGAGCCCACCGCCGGTCTGGACCCCCACATGGTCCAGGAGGTATTGGAATTGACCGAGGAGTTGCATATGAAAGGGATAACGCTCATCATGTCGACCCATGAGATGGAGGTGGCCTATTCCTGGGCGGACGATTTCAAAGTGGTCCACCAAGGTCGTCTCCTTTACTCCGGACCAGCGGAGGAGCTTTTCGCCAACCGAACCTTGCTGGAGCTTTTAGGCTTTCAGGCCCCGTCGGTCTACCGAATGAACGAGGAGATGCACCGTTCCGGCCTGATGGAACGGGAACCGGTGCCCAGGGATATGACGGAAATGAGGCTGAAGATGTGCCGCATGAACCGGAGACAGGTAGGTGATCTACATATTCGTGAAGTGGACCAGGAACACGTGCCGGCGGTACGGGATGTTCACGAAATGCTATCCAATGGCAAGGCCGTGGGGTACTACGGTTCCAAGGCAAAGCACCTACTGGCCATGACCCTGCCCACCGACGTTCGGCTCCCCGGGCTCACCGCATGTTTGGATAAGATGATCGACGGCAGGGAAGCGGTCCTTTTCGCGGAAAAAGATCTGATTCCGGCGATTATGCATCATATTAATAATTTAGCCCACCGGTATCATGTCAAAATCACTGTTGTACAGGAATAATTGAACATGTGCCAGTGTCCTATCTAAGATGAAGATATTAACGATTGTATTATAAACGCTCGAGGAATTTCGAATGTATATCGTTTAAATTGTCTGAAGGGATGAAAATGGACCTAGGACTGGGAATTGATACCGGAGGCACGTACACTGACACAGCATTGGTCGACCTGGTCGATGGCAGAGTGATAGCCAAGGCCAAGGCATTGACCACCAGGAACGATCTGAGCATCGGCATTTCCGGCTCGATAAAGAACCTAGGCCCAATACCGGTCAAAGACATCCGACTGGTCTCTTTATCCTCCACATTGGCAACGAATTCTGTAGTGGAGGGCAAGGGTTGCCGGGTGGCTCTGATAATCGCCGGAGAGGAGTATAAACAAAGCATCCCTATAGAGCACGTCGTCCAGGTTCAGGGAGGGCACACCATTCGTGGGAAGGCCAACTGCGATATCGACCTGGTCGCAGCCATGGATTTTGTGAAGGGCATAGCAAACCAGGTGGACGCCATCGCGATCTCCACCTTTTTCAGCGTACGAAATCCTGAGCACGAGATCGCTTTAAAGGACATGATATCCAGCAACTGGGGCATCCCGGTGGTCTGCGGTCATGAGCTTTCCACTCAGCTGGGCTTCCATGAGAGGACTCTGACA
This sequence comes from Methanomassiliicoccales archaeon, assembly GCA_035527755.1. Lineage (NCBI taxonomy): Archaea > Methanobacteriati > Thermoplasmatota > Thermoplasmata > Methanomassiliicoccales > Methanomassiliicoccales archaeon. The sequence goes on from DATKZX010000008.1 coordinate 19,015, forward strand.
GCGGTCCTGAACGCCAAGTTGATACCGATAATGACCGACCTCATCCAATCGGTCATTAAGGTGCTGAAAGAGAACTCCATATCAGCCCCTTTGATGATCGTCAAAGGCGATGGATCGCTAATGAGTGAAAAACTGGGAAAGGAGCGCCCGGTGGAGACCATATTATCCGGTCCGGCAGCCAGCCTGATCGGGGCGAAGAATCTGACCGGTGAGGAAGAGGCGGTGGTGGTCGACATAGGAGGGACGACCACCGACATTGGCGTGCTGCGCGGGGGGAAACCCCGTTTGGATCCCGAAGGGGCAATAATAGGAGGGTGGCGCACCCGTGTCAAGGCCGCGGACATATCCACGTCCGGTATCGGTGGAGACAGCCGGGTGGTCGTGGTCAACGGCCACATATTACTGGGGGCGCTTAGGGTCATGCCGCTATGCATAGCATCCGTTCAATACCCTCGAATACTCGAGAGCCTGAAGAAGGTCAAGGGGCTCAAGCCAACCCCCCAGGCCACTCACATCGCCCTGGAGAACATACTGCAGGCCGATGAGTTCTTCATATTCTCCCGCTCGGTCAAGGGATACGATCTCTCCCAGAACGAGGAGTTCCTGGTGGAGAGCATCAAGGATGAGCCGAAGACCTTGATGGAGTTATCCGAAGCCACTGGTGTGCATCCCTACAGTTTTAATGTTCGCAAGCTTGAGGAACTGGGCATCATCACTCGCATTGGCTTTACCCCCACAGACGCCCTGCACGCCTCCGGGGAGTATGTCGAATACGATGCGGAAGCGTCGACCCTGGCCGCTGATTATCGGGCCGAACTATGTGGCGTGGACATCAAGGAGTTCTGCGCAACGGTAAAAGAGGCGGTCATCCAAAAGATAACCAAGGAGATAATCTTCCGCCTGGTCTACGAGGACTGCGGTAAGATGGCCCATTGCGATGTCTGCAACGTACTATTTGATAAGATGACCACCCAGCGTCCAGGCATCGATTTCTCTGCTGACATCAGAGTGCACAAGAAGATAATAGGCATCGGGGCGCCCATCGCCGCCTATCTCCCGTCCGTGGCGCAGAGATTGCACACCGAACTGCTCATGCCTGTGAACTCGGACGTGGGGAACGCCGTCGGGGCCATCACCAGCAGTATAATGGAGTCGGTAGAGGTGCTGATCAAGCCCAAGCCTGGGCTGGGAGTGATGGAGGACCCACCCTGCACCATGCACTCCATGGATGAGATGAGGGAGTTCGAGACGATCAGCGAGGCCACCAACTATGCCAGGTCCTGGGGGGAGAGCAAGGTACGACAGAGGTCCGTAATGGCCGGGGCCGACGAGATCGAGGTCATAGTGGAGAACGAACGGATAATGGGTCAGATCGGAAAATCATGGGGTGAAGGCTTGCTTTTGGAGATCCACATGAAAGTAACGGCAGTGGGCAAACCCCGCATGTACTTCGAGGTGGAGCATGAGCGAACAGATTGATGTGGCCATATGCAGCGGGTACAGTCCTGGTGCTAGGGTGCTGAGGGCGGCGGTGAGGGAGCTGACCAGGGAAGAAAATATTAGGGTGGTGACAGTCGCTCCCGCCCTGGCTGAATTGCCGAAAGCTATGGAAGAGATGCGATCGCTTCAATTCCGTAAGGTACTGTTGGTGGACGGTTGCGAGGGAGGGTGCGGTCTTCTGGTGTTAAATCGATTTGAAGTGCTGCCCTCTTCCATTATCATGATCGACAAGCATTTCAACGTCACTCGCAAAGGCATCGATGAAACGAAAGAACGCATCCGCCAGACGCTGAAGGAGATGCGAGGATGAGAAAAGGAGTGGTCGTATGCGGAGCCAACGGGGAAAGAGGGTACCTGCTGGAGAAAGTGACCGAGGCGTTCGCCAAAGACAACATGAGCAAGGTCATTCAGTTCTCGGTCTGCACTGTCGGACTTAGTCCAATAATGTTGGAGATGGGCGGGGTGGACATGTCTTCACTGGTGACGGTCAACGGCTGCCGCAACCGTTGCTGCGACCGGATGATGGAAAAGAACGGGTTGGGGATCGGAAGTTCCATTACGATCGACGATCACGTGGCACGGGGGTTATCTCCATGCCAGTTCACAACGTCCTTTGATTTCCCGGAGCCATCGGAAGAGGAAGTGAAGGCCGTGGTCAAGGCCATGGAAGAAGCGATCCGCTGATCACCGGCTCTTCTTCCAACCCTGTTCCTGGTAGTAGCTGCTGACAACCGATGAGATATGATCCGAGATCTCTCGTTCCCTCATCTTTCCATTAACATGCGGCGTTTCCCGTATGTAGAACTCATGATCGCACTTGCCACAACGCACCTTGGGACAGGAGTTCATTACCTCTGGGCAGCCGCGGCAGGCGAAGGTACGTGCGTAGGTTATGGAGAATTCAAATCCACAGTTAGGGCATTTGAACTTGCGAATGGAATCCACGCTGTTCCGGGAGATGCCCTTCGCTTTCATAGATTGATAGTAGGTTTCCATGGTCAACCTCCGTGGTGCTCCACGCTCTTTTCCGTCTCATAATAGTCCTTGATCACATGGAAGGTAATCTCTCGAGACTTGGACAGACCATCCAGGACGCCCATGGTCAGCTCGCGGACCTCGGGGTCCCAAATTCCATGCACTATGACATGCACGATCACATCCGCGTTCTCGACGATATCGCTCTTCAGTTGTCTGGTGATGTTCACCTGCATCTTCTGGTGTATCAGGGAGAATCCTACGTTGGAACCCTCATCCACCATCATGAACGCTTTAACATGCCCGATCAGGTCCGCTCCGTGATGAAGGCAGGCATCGGTCACCTGGATGAGCAACTCCTCCACAAAGGAGATGGCCTTGTTCGCCGGCGCACCTTTCCCGAAATTCATTTGCATGTGAAGGGAGAACTTACCCAGCTCATCCACGGCACGATGCATTTCCAAATGCAGGTCGTCATCTTCATCAAGTTCGGTCATCAGGCGCCCCCTCCATAATTCTTCTTCAGCAATTCCTTCTCACACGATTCATCATAACGGGGGGAGGTCCTGGTCTCTATCAAAGTGGCCACTTCCTTGACACCCTGGTTGTTGCGACCGGATCCGAACATGATCTCAGCGTTGGGGTTGATGGCTTTGGCTAACTGCACCGATAGGTCGATCTTTTCCTTGGTGGCACTGTCCACTTTATTGATGAAGATCACGTCGGCCTCACGGATCTGGGTCTCGACCAGGCGGCGCACCGCATGCATGAGCTCCTCGATCCTCAGCGAGTCGACCAGGGTGATGACCGGGGCGTGGACGATGACGTCGTCCATCTCCTCCTCGGAGTACTCGGCCGCCCGTTTAAGCCCCCAGGGTATGGCCACTCCCGACGGCTCGACGATGACGATGTCCGGTTTGAACGTGTTGTAGAGGATCGCGATGGTGTTGGCGAAGTTACCAGCTATCTGACAGCATATGCATCCGCCGGAGATCTCCTTGGCCTTCAGTCCGTACATCTCGATGAACTTAGCATCGACGTTTATCTCTCCCACGTCATTGACAATGATGGCGATTTTATGGCCACGGTCCACCAGGATCTTGGCCAATTCAATGAGGAACGTGGTCTTTCCACTTCCAAGAAAACCTGCAACCTGAGCGATCTTCATGAGTTCACCAGTATCTCCGGAAATCAGATTCCAACTATGAATATGTTGTTAAAATATTTGGAAAAGAAAAAGGAAAAAATTTAGATGATGGCCGAAGCCATCAGTTGCTGGTTACCTGACCATACTGTTTGACGGTGTCCACGACCTCCTTGATGTTCTCAAGGCGGGTGGTGACAGACGGCGGTACCTCGCATCCGGAGGCGACGCAGTACCTGGATTTCAGGCCACGGGCGCACAGGGCGGTCTTGACCTCCTGCACCAGGTTCATGGTGGTCTTCTGCATCTTCTCTTGGCTCCACCTGACGAAACCTTGGGGGTCGATCTGACCGGCCACTAGGCAGTTGTCAGCGTAACCCTTCTCGATGGTCTCCTTCGGTGACGGAGAACCGGGTATCAGCGGGTAGTATGCCATGGAATAGATGGCCGGCTTCATCTTATTGATCTGAGTGTCCAGATGGGGCAGGTCTGCGCAATTGTGGACGCAGAAGGCCATTCCCTCCTTGGCGGTCATCTCATTGAGCGAGCCCGCGTACTTTTGCTGGCCCTCGAACTCATCATATTCCTTGTCACCCAGGCAAGAGTAGCTGCCCCAGAGATAATCCCACACCAGTCCAGCTGGTTTGGCCTTTGCCATTCCCTGGATCATCAGCTTGTCGTACTCGGTGATGGTGGCCAGGGCCTTGTGGACAGCGCTCGGGTTGTTGTACATGTCCATGAAGACCTTCTCCGCGCTCGCCGCCTGGGTCAGGACCAGTAATGGTCCTTCCAAGAAACCTGCGGTTATGGTCTCGTTCTTCAACGCGTCGACGAAGAGCTTGGTGCCTTCGATCAGAACGCTGGACCTTCCCTTGGTGACGTCGGGGACAACAAGTTTCTCGTAGTCCTCGGGTCCCTTGATCACCGGGTCGTCCACGAACGGTGTGTTCTGCTCGTCCATCCTCACGCCCGATCCAAGGTCTCCGGCCATCACCGACAGGTCCATCAGACCTATGGTGAAATCGAAGTCGAAGTACTTCTGCCCGGTGATGAATCCCTGAGCGAACTTCTTGGGGTCCGAGCACCAGTCCCTGTATAGCATCTTTCCGTCCCCGACCGTCCTGCGGCAGACACCGCAGGCGATGGGATACACAGGCAGCCTGTCCACCGGTTGGTTGGTCAGCGCCGCCACGCACCGTTCCTGATGATTCATTGTGTCAGCCATTTACATCGCCCCTTTGACCTTCTTTACAGCTTCCTGAGCATTGATGGCATGCATGTCTGCACCGATATCGTCGGCGAACGGTTGGGAAGTGGGTGCGCCACCAATGATGATCTTTACGTTCATGCGGTCCCCGCTCTCGATCAATCCGTCGACGACCGACTTCATGCCGTCCATGGTCGGGGTCATCAAGGTGCTCATAGCCAGTATGCTAGCTCCATCCTTCTTTACCGAGTTGACGAAGTTCTCGATCGGCACATCCCTGCCGTAATCATGCATGTCTAGCCCGGCCGCGGTCAACATGGTCTTCACGATGTTCTTACCGATGTCGTGCACGTCACCCTCGACGACCCCAATGACTCCAACCACCCTTTTGGCGGTTCCATCCTTTGGAATATGGGGTAGCAAAATGTCCAATCCGCCGTACAATGACGCCGCAGCCAGTAGTACTTGGGGTAGGAAGAATTCGTGCTTGGCGTACTTGTCACCAACTATGGTCATCCCCTTGACCAATCCATTATCTATGGCGTCCAAGGCCTTAACTCCGCTGTCCAATGCCTCCTTGGCGAATTTTATCGAATCAGCCTTGTTACCAGTGATAACCGCGTTCTCCAATGCTGCCAGAATTTCCTGTCCTTGCATTTGTTACACACCTCTCCAATACCATTCAGTTTTGGTAAAAATCAAAACGTCGTTGGTGTTATAAACTATTGTTATGGATGGATTATCCATCCAGGTATATTAACACGTAATACAAATTAGCCAGCATATTTCAAAAGTGGTCTGGGTGGTTATTTGTTTCATAAAATAAGATGTAGGTAACAATCATTAAATACTATATTCGAAAACAAAATCTAATAGATGTTTTTCGTACCCATATCCGATTCGATCAGTAAATTTTGAGCGGATATGTGAAACGATGTTCTCATAAAAAGATCACATTAGCTCAGACGCCTAGATCATTTTTCTTGAATGGGCCTTCAAGGACTCGATGCCCCCTTCCAGGACAACGATATCATGAAAACCCATTCTAATAAGCTGGTCATAGGCCGATCGCTCCGCTTGCCGATCTTGCAGTATATGAGCAGAGGAGTATCGCGGTCCAGCTGATCGAGCTTGTTTCGGATGTCGACCACTGGCACGTTCTTGGCCCCATCGATCCTCTCGGCATTAAATTCATCAGGATCGCGTACGTCCAATAGCAAATATTCCCCGGTCTCGACCTTTTCCAACAATATTATGAACAGGTCGGCCGGAACAATGACGATCTTACCGTCCGACCGTTGCCGTATGGAGTAATACTTTGACGGAAGAGTAGATGAAGTTGATCATTCCGTCGAGTAACGATTATCTAGACCCCGCTACGTATCATGGCTCGATATGACGATTGAGCAGGGGCTGGTCAAGGGGATCGAATCCATCGTTGGGAAGGAGAACTGCTCGACGAGGGCGGCGGACCTCTATACCTACGGTTTTGATTCTTCCATCCACCACCACAACCCGGACATCGTGGTGCGTCCTAAGAGCACGTCCGAGGTCTCGGAACTGATCAAGATCGCCGCAAGGGAGGGTATTCCAGTGGTCCCCCGTGGAGGAGGGACCGGCCTTTGCGGAGCGGCGGTGCCCATCATGGGTGGCATGGTCATGGACCTCACCCGCATGAACGAGATCAAGAAGGTACGGGTGAACGATCTCTATTGCGTGGCGCAGGCCGGCGTGGTCTACGATAGATTGAACGAGGCGCTGGCACCATACAAGTTCTTCTTCCCCCCGACCCCAGGCAGCGGGGAGGCCTGCACCATCGGCGGCATGGTGGCCACGAACGCTTCGGGCATGAGGGCGGTGAAGTACGGGGCGACCAGGGATTACGTTCTCGGCTTGGAGGTCGTCCTTGCCGACGGTTCGGTCATACACGTGGGTACCAACACCATCAAGAACTCCTCCGGTTACCAATTGGAGAGGCTGTTCGTCGGAAGTGAAGGCACTCTGGGGGTGATCACCGAGGTCACTCTGAGAGTGGCCCCGAAACCGAAGAAGGCGGCCATGGTGCTGGCGGCCTTCGATCGTTTGGAGGACGCCGGAACCTGTGTCTCCAACCTCATATCCCTGCCATTGATACCTTCGGCCACCGAGCTGATGGACGATATCTGCATAAGGGCGGTCAATAAGGCAGTGAAGGCCGGACTCCCAGACGTCCAGGCGATCTGCATGATCGAAGTGGATGGAGAGCCGGAGACGGTTGCCAAGGAGCTCAAGATCGTGGAGGAAGTGGCCCGCAGTAGCGGCGCCATCACGGTGCACACATCGGACGATAAAAAACAGATGGCCCAATGGACCAGCGCCCGCAAGTCGGTCATGTCCGCGCTGAGCCGCTTGGGCGATGAATTGGTATCCGTTTCCTTGGCCGATGACATGGCCGTGCCCATCTCCCGCATACCGGAGGCGGTCGTGGCCTTTCACCGCATCGCCGAGGAGAACCAGGTCATCGTGGGGACGTATGGGCATGCCGCCGATGGCAACCTGCACACCAAGATGCTCTTGAACCCCTGTTCCGAGGACGATTGGATCAGGGGCGAGAAGGCCGTCGGGCAGATATTCGACACGGTGATCGCCCTGGGCGGAACGGTCACTGGTGAGCACGGCGTGGGAATGTCCAAGGCCCCCTATATGATGAAGGAGAGGCCGGACGCCTGGGGGACCATGCTGCTACTGAAGAAGGCCATGGACCCTCAGAACATCCTCAATCCAGGGAAGATTATGCAGTGGGAGGGTGGGATCATCCGTGATCTCCGTTATCCTTGCCGGGACCTGTGCGACCTCAACCGATGAAGCCCCCCCAGGATGCCAATAATAGGGAGCCCGCCAAGCCGATCGTTACGACCCATACCATCGGGTTCCAGTTCAGTACCTTCTTACCATCTAACGGTCCGAACGGTAGGAGGTTGAAGACCGCCAGGAACAGGGACAGCAAGCCGATGAGCTTGAACGCATAGCTCCATGGGTCCATGTCCGGGAAAACGAGCCACAACAGAATGAACACCGAGCCGAAGACCACGTTGGTGACAGGTCCAGCCACAGAGATCAATCCGTTCTGCTTCTTGGTTATCCTGCCTTGAATGTAAACCGCCCCTGGAGCGGCGAAAAGGAAGCCCATGAACGAAAATACCAATGCCATGAGCAATCCTGTGGGATACATGCGGTATTCGGCCCAGGCACCGTATCTTTGAGCCACGAACTTGTGAGCCAGTTCGTGCAATAGAAAACCGGTCACCGAGACAACGGCTGAAACCCCTATGGCGAACAAATAGATCTGCGGGGTGTAGCCTCCAATATCGCCTAGCACTCCTCCCAGGAGCGCAATGGTAAAGGCTGCGGTCAAGACCGCTACGCTGATCAGGATCTGAGTGATCTCCACCCGGCCGAAATGTATCCGGCCGAAGTTTTGGGGGATGATAAGGTTCCCGTATTCGTCGTACATCTCGGCCCGTTCACTGTACGCACTCGTAAATAAACGTTATCCGTCGACACCGTACCGAGCAGGAAGGTTGAAGTATGTAGGCGAAGGATAGGTTGGGGAAATGAAACGGTACCAGCACGGAAAAGTACGGTTCAAATGGTGCGACTCTTGCGGCACACTGATATTGGACGAGCTATGTGGCATATGCGGCCGTCCAGGGCGTGACTTCGAGGTCTCGGCCCCAGGGGACATCCGTCCCTGTTTCGGAAAAGGGGTAGACACAGTGGCCGCCCTGTTCATCAAGCACTTCGGGACCTCCGGGATGCTGCGTACCAGGAACGTCTTCCTCAACAAGATAGCTGGTGAGGACCGCGCGGACGAGATCGTGTTGGACGGCCGGGTCATAGCCGTCATGCGTTTCGAGCTGATCAAGAACGACTTCTCCCTGGAACTGAAGGCCGAGGGCGCGGCTCTGCTGGCCAAAGCAGCGCGTAAGGGCCTGGTCAGAGCTCATCGGCCACCGGGACATCTGAAGGGAAAGAAGCTGAACGGTGCGGACATCATCGATAAGCTCGGGGAATTCCAGGCGGGCGACCCGGTCGTGGTGGTCATGGGCAACACCGTGGCCGCCGGGGAGGCCCGGGTCAATTCCGATATGATCAAGGAGGGGGAGAAGGTCATCCACCTGAAGGGTGTGGGCAAAGGGGATATACCGTTCCCATTGATCCCCGCCTCCTGGGAAGATTTCGTCAGGGCCAACCAAAATCACTTCAAGGCTTTGGAATCAAGTGCCGTGAGCGACCTTCGTTCTTTCGCCAACAACAGCAAATTACCTCTTACTCTTTCATTCTCCGGGGGGAAGGACTCATTGGCATGCTATGGCCTGGCCAAAAAGGCGCTGGGCCGGTTCGACATGATCTTCGTGGACACTGGACTGGAGTTCCCGGAGACCGTCGATTATGTGCGCAACTTCGCCCACGAACGCGGTGAACGCTTGAAAGTGGCCAAGGCCGGAAAGGCCTTCTGGGAGCAGGTTGGCGCCTTCGGCCCTCCGGCCAAGGACTTCCGTTGGTGCTGCAAGGTTTGCAAGCTTGGCCCACTGACCTCCCTGATCGAGAATAACTACAGTCAGGGAACGGTAACGGTGGAGGGCAATCGTGCCATAGAATCCTTTGCCAGGGCGGACATTGGTTTCGTCGAGCGCAACCCCTTCGTGCCTAACCAAGTGGTACTGAACCCCATCCGGTATTGGCTGGCGGCGGAAGTATGGGGTTACATCTGGATGGAGGACCTTGAGTATAATCCTCTTTACGAGAACGATTTCGAACGTATCGGCTGCTACCTTTGCGCATCCTGCCTTGGCAGCGAGTGGAAGACCACTGGAGAGCTACATCCCGACCTTCATTCGGAATGGGAGAAGTCCCTCAACCAGTGGGGCAAACAGGTAGGCGTTTCGGAGGATTTCGTGCGCTACGGCTTCTGGCGCTGGAAATCACTGCCGCCGAAGATGAGGTTGGTCGCCGAGGAACTGCAGATGAAGGTGCCGCAGATGAGGAGCGATATCATGGAACTTAAGGTATCCAAGGGGGCCAGTCCCTGCGTGGCCGGGGGCTTCTCCATGGAAGGGGTTCTGACCATCCCGCACAAAAAAGACTTCTCCCAGGTGGTGGAGGTCCTAAAGACCATTGGTAAGGTGAAGTACTCTCCGGAGTTCGAGGTTGCCATGGTCAAGACCAAGGATGCCACCCTGAAGATATTCGGCGGAGGGCATATTTCGGCCATAGGTCCCACCAAAGAGGAGGCCAGATATCTATTCCGCGCCGGGGTGGAGGCGTTCCTTCGAGGACAACTGTGCACTTCATGCCGCATATGCGAGCGCAATTGTAAGTTCGGAGCGATCACCGCCGACGGTCAGTTGAAGGTGGACGAATACAAATGCCGCCAGTGTGGAAAATGTTCCGATGGCTGCGTGGTAGCACATTACTACGACAAGCTGGTACTGGCCGGGGCTGGTCGGTCGGCATACGCAGGCGTTAAATAAAAAGAGGACCGTGGGGCGCATTTGAATGGATTGGCAGATGTTGGTGGCTGCGGCATTGGGAGTAGGACCGGCCCTGGCCCTGATGTTCTGGACCCTTCGGGATTTCACATACCCCAAGGTTGAGCGTCCGTTCTTCGATGACCGCAAACTGTTCCTCATGTTGGCGGTAGGCATGGTCTTCGGCGTGCTCATCTACGTCGTTCAATCCTACTTCGATCTAGGTTTCCTGCTCTTCGCCCTTCTGTTCGCCGTTCTGGAAGAACTAATCAAATTCGTCTTTCTGAACATACCGCGCTTCCAGAGAAAGCTGGACACGTCATTCTACGGTTATTCCCTGGGTCTGGGCATCGGCAGCACCATGGCCTTCGGGGCGGTGTTCATCACCCTGCAACAGTCCGACAGCCTGGGACTGGACGGCTGGCTCATAGCGTTCATTCTAGCTATCCAGTTGGTGCTGTTACATTCGTCCACTGGTGCCATGATCGGCGTGGGTGTCGCCCGTGGAGAGGTGTGGGGCTATTTCGCCCAGGCCGGATTGTTACATATCGGTGTGAACCTGCTGATGGCGGTACCTCTGAACTATGGTAGCGGACTGTTAGGCTGGGCGGGGCTAATTCTGGCCACTCTGCTGGTGGTATACTACTACCGTCAAGTGCACCGCAACCTACTTCCAGCAATGGTCAAGGACGGCATGGCACGGATAAAAGGGGCGAAAGGTTGATTTATTCTACGAGGGAATAAACCGTCGTGTCTGAATCCCACAGAAAAACGGGCAAAGCACTGCTGGTCTTGGCAGTGGTTCTCATCGTGATATTTCTGTTATTACTTCCTCCGACTCAAGACCTTTTTCGAAAGTATCTGCTGGATCCGTTCTCTCCTCATTATCCTGAGGAGGTAGAGATGGAATTACGCCGTACCATGATTTTGGACGCCAATGGCGGACATATCACCCAATACCGTTTCGATCTGCCTCGTCCGACGAGTATCAGCGATAACGGCACCTATACGCAGCAGGTGACATCGCTCAATATATCACCCCAATACGACGAGCTATGGGACAACGGCACTTATCATACCATGGTCTGGGAGGGGGATGACCTCTATGGTCAGATCAACATCGTGGTGACCCAATCAGTGAGACAGACGCTGCAGAAATGGGACCTTGATGAGGGCACCGTCCTGGACAAGGAAGAAATACCACAGGACCTGCAGGACCGATACCTGCACGAGGAATGGCAGATAATTTACAATGATCCGATCATCAGCCAGCTTAGCCATCAGATAGTTGGGGACGAGACCAACGTGTACGTCATCGCCCGCTCCATCTATGACTGGATGGTGGAGAACGTGGAATACCCCAACCAGATCATATCCGGGGAGCCGAAGTCATCGTTGCAGACGAACGAGGACAGGAGAGGTGACTGCGATGACCAATCGATATTGTTCTGCGCCCTGGCAAGGTCGGCCGGAGTGCCGGCATGGTTGCAGCTTGGCGCCCTATACGATCGTTCCACAGGCGAGATGGGCGGACACGGCTGGGTGCAAATGTTCATGCCCACGGAGGATGGCGGGGTCAACGTGACCATCGACATAGTCAACAAGGACTTCCTTGTCTGGATGCCGAACCTGTTCTGCGAGTTCACAGACAACGGTGAGCCGGATGGGCTACGGGATTACTATCATCTCATCAGCGTCTTCTATGATCCGAGCACCTACGGCCCAGACGAGATGCCGGAGTTCACAGAGAGCTGGGAAGTACTGAGCTACCAGGAGAGCGATGAAAAGGTAACGCTGTCCGTGGAGATAATGGCCAAGGTGGAGATCTAAGCCCGTCGATAACGACCGGGGGAGGATTCGTAGACCAGACCGAGCGAGAGCATTCTGCGTAGCAGCTCATCGGGGCTCATGACCATCCTTCCAGCAAGCTTCTCTTCCAGTTCGGCGAGGTCGAACTCTTCCAGCTCCCTGATCAATATCTCGATCTGGACGGGGGAGAAAACGGTCCTCTTTGTTTTCTGTTCGATCTCACCATCAAAAGACTTCAGTTCCCGCCCTTTTCGATTGAGCTCTCCGACCGCTTGAGCGGTGAGGGAGGCGGAAGAGGAACTGAAATGGACCTTCATGCGGCGCACCTGTATCTGGCGACCGCAATGGGGGCAGGACGAGGAACGATGTTCCAGGTCGACCGCGAAACCCTTGCGACAACGGGGACAGATCACCGCACCGAACATCAGAACTCGACGAAGACCAATGCTCCCAAGCAAGTTCCATAATGGTCCATGGGAATGGAGAGCTCCTCGATGGCATAGTTGATCTTCATCAGCTCTACTCCACGCAGGGCCTGCATCTCGCTCATCTTCCACTCCAGCACTTCCCTGAGCGCCTTCTTGGTGCCGTGCATGTGCCCTTCGGCCACATAGCCGCCCTTACCGTCCTTGCGGAAGGCGTAGGCGATCCCGGCAGAGATCATCTCACCCTCGCCGCCTCTCATCTGTGCCAGCACACAGTGGGTGATGGCGCCCATGGGCAACTCCCGGACCGCGACCTTCTTGGCCCCGATAGGGAGAACGGACGATACTGAGACAAGGTTCTGTTCTCCTATCTTGGCCTGCATTAGCGCCTGGTCAAAGGCGTTGAGGTCGGAGACCTTGCTCATGGCGACTCCCTGGGTGACGAAAAACTTTTTCGGGACTAGGTTCATAATTCTGATGTTAAATTATCCCTTGATTTAAGCGTTTTCCCTCAATCGATCTCGAGAACGCGCAATTCTCTCTCCAGCATCTTAACGTCCTGAGGGTTCAGCGCCTCAGAGACCACCGGAACGATGAGCATAGAACCGGTCGTGGAAACGTTGTCGTTGAGCAGCTGTAATAGTTTTAGCACTTTCAGAAAAGTGTTCTGGCTGATAAGATATTCAAGGCCGGATAGCAGAACGACAGCCTTGCTGTTCGCTTCGAAGAAGTTCTTGATCTCGCTATAGATCATGGGAATGTCGGTCGGCTCGCGTGCGTAACGCCTTCCCCTCTCGTACGATAACCACAGCAACGCCCCTTCGGTGATCCCATAGACCTTCTGCACCTTTTCCGGGAATTCCCGGGCAAGCACCATGCCGATGCATCCCTCTGCGACCTGGTCCTTGTACATCTGGTAGGCCGAGTCCAAAGTGGCCGACTCCACCAGGTACGAGGTCCCCGGTTCCAGCAGATATTTGCGTTGTCTATCCTCTTCCCTAATGATGATATCCCTTTTCTCGGTGGGATAGGTGGGTGAGGGCGTGAGCACATGTACGCACTTGGTCGCCCCGTCAGAAATGCAGGACGCTTCGTAAGCGTCATAACGCCGGCGCATCAGTGAGGAGATTATCCCGGAGATGTAACCCTTGGTGAAATCGCAGTGGTCTCCGTTGTCCGCCTCCACCGATTCATTGAATGTGATGACTATCTCTGTCTCGTTGATCATCTCTATGATTAGACGGCTGAGCCCGGTCTCGGTCCACACCTGCTCTATGATGGCCTTGGCCTCCACGATATCGGTGCATTCCAACCCCAGGGTTCGAACCAGTCCGACACCAGCGCGGAATCCATACCGTTCCATGGTCCGGGCGGAATCCGCCCCGTTGATAAGTTCCAGTTCCTCTCTCAGGTCCTTGAGGGCGGAACCAGGCATGACGAAGAACGGCCGCATGTCCTTTCCCATCTTAGCCCTCCATGGCCTTTTGTCCAAGCGCCTGGAACGCCTCTTGCACGCCCTCCCCGGTCAGGGCGCTGGTCAATAACATCGGGGTCCTGATCTCAGTGGCGAAGTGCTGCAGGTCAAGAGGGTCGATCTTCATCTCCAGATCGCACTTGTTGCCGACGACGATGATAGGAATGTCTCCGGCCACCTCTTGCAGGTCATCGACCCAATGGCGCAGATGCTCCAAGGTCTCCGGTCTGGTCATGTCGCAGACCAGGAAAGCACCGTTCGCTCCGGCATAATAGGTGGTATGCAACGCCTTTTGGGTCTTCTGCCCCAATACGTCCCAGATCATCAGGGTGAGGTTAACGTCCTCCAGGTCTAGCACCTTTTTGCTGACCTTGGCCCCGAACGTCTGAATATATTGGTCGTCGAAGATATCCAGCACGTACCGTCTTATTAAACTGGTCTTGCCAACCTCCCCGTCTCCCAGAAGGCAGATCTTTTTTACAAATTGGCGTTTCGCCATTCTATCCACAGTATGAGGCCAGCGTCTATATATTCGTATCCTGCGCTCAACTATAGATCTGTGAATACTCGGTTGGCTTCTTGGGCTGCTGCACAGATTCCATGGCCTTTTGCATGTCGCTCTCGATCTGCTCCGCCTCTTTCACCAATGGTTCAGGGTCCAACTTGATCTCGGGCAGCATATCGCCGACCACATCGAGCAGGTTGGCAGCCCCCCTGGCGTCCGGCACGTCGGTCCTGGCCGAACCCAGGAGACAGATGACGTCCATCTGATATCTCTCGCCCTCGGAGAGCAGAAGTCCGGAAATGCCAGTGACCATCCCCTCTTTCAATTCCTTGATCTTGTAGGTCTCCAGCATATCTCTGGTAAGCTTTGTCGTCCCCACTCCCAGGACCTTGATCTCCCCTTCATCGGGGATGTTGATACCTTCCAATGTCAAGATGGTCGCAATGTTCTTTTTCTTGCACCATCCTAGAATAAGGTCCGAAAGCTCCTTAATTAGATCCGGCCGGGGCATGAACTCGCATGTAATGACCACCAGCTTCTCGCACTTCTCGCCCTTGTTCTCGCAATCCCGGTGTCCCGCATAGATGCGTACTGGGGGGGATGGTACTCCATCGTGAATGATGGTGAAGGGCGGGAAATCCTTGGAAATGATGGTCGCCCGGCGCTCAAGCTTCATGGTACGCACGATGAAGTTCGAGGCGATCGAGCTGACCAACCCTACGCTAGGGAAGCCTACTATGGCCATCCCATCTTTCAGGTCGACCTCACCGTATTCGTGGATGAACATCTTACCTTCGTCCATTGGCGTCACTGGCTTTTTATTGGGTGCGGGCTACTTAATACTTGGCGATTTCAGTTTAAAGAAAAACATTATCTCTATCAATTCTATCCTGATTCGTGGTCAAAAATGGGCCGATCCTAAATCATACCTCTGCAGGGATCCCTGTGATCGTCGAGGCCATCCCGCATTCCCGGACCGCCGCACTATCGGTCAACTTCCGTGTTGGGTCCCGTGATGAGAATCGGGACCGGTGCGGCATAGCACACTTCCTAGAGCACATCATGTTCAAAGGGACAAGGGAAAGGAACGCCAAGCAGTTCTCGGAAATGGTAGAGGGCGCGGGCGGTGAGATGAACGCCTACACCACCAAGGAAACGACCTCCTACCACGTGTTCTCATTGGACGAGACCTTTGAGGTCATGAAGGGATTGATGGCAGACATGATGATCGCCCCCCTCATCGATGAAGAGCACGTTGAGCTGGAGCGTGGCGTTGTGTTGCAGGAGATCAATATGCTGGAGGACGACCCTGAAGATTACTCCCGTGTGCTGCTCGACCGATCCATGTGGAAAGGCCATCCTATGGCCAACACCGAGACCGGGTGCCCCGAAAACGTATCAGGGCTGCAAGCGAGGGACGTCCGTGACTTCTTCGAAGAGCACTATCGCCCACCCAACATATGCGTGGTGGCCTGCGGGAACGTGGTGATCGACGATGTGGTCTCCTGGGTGGAAGATACCTTCGATGCCCTGCCCAAGGCGATGGTTAGCAATGGACGTACTCCTCCCACCCCGAAGGCATGCACCAAGGTCTTCCCCAGAGAGGGGGACCAGGCCTATGTGGAACTGGGGTTCCCGGGTCTTTCTGGAAAGCATCATGATCGCAAGGCCCTTTCACTGGCAAGCATCATTCTGGGCGGAGGTACATCCTCCCGCCTTTATCAGACGGTGAGGGAGGACCAAGGTCTGGTATATCACATCAGCATGTTCCCCCAGGCATACACCGATTGCGGCATAGTCGACACGTTCTTTTCCGCCTCCCTGGATAAGTTGGACCTGGTGAACTCCACCATCTGCGCCGAGCTGATCCGCTTCAAGAACGAGGGACCGTCAGAAGAGGAGATGAACCGGGCCAAGCGTTGGATAAAAGGAATGCTGGTGCGTAAATTGGAAGGTACGGACAGCCGCCTCTACTGGCAGGGGGAGCATTTCATGATGAACGGTGAACTGGCCCAGGTGGACCGTTCACTGGCCGAGTACGAGCAGGTGACCAAAGAGGATGTTGTCCGGGTGAGCAACGAGATATTCCAAAGGAAAAAGATGTGCGTTGCCCTGCTTGCGCCAGAGAAGGAAGGTGGCAAGGCCGCCATGCGGATGCAGGCTTTGGATTTCTGATCACGCGCTGAGGACCTTGAGCACCGCATCCACGGCCTTGGGCACAGCGTCCTGAACCTCTTCCGTCATGATATCAGTGACCGTCCAAACGTCGTTGACCTCGATGGCCACGAACTGTATGTCCTTGGGCATACGATCGGGGGCCAATCTCCTTCCCAGTTCGATGGCCATGTGCATATTGACCTCATGGGGGCTGCTGCCATGGACAGCGTTCTTGAAATCTTCCGGCTGCAGCAACATTATCGTACCAGCTGGATACTGCTCGGTTACGATGGCATCCACAACTACGACCTGCTGATAGTCCATCATTATCTCGATAAAATCAAGGCCGCTGACCGACTGCTGCTCGAAATCCAGATCTGGCAGGTCCATGGCCATCAAAGCTTCTACGACCTTGAACCCTACTCCATCATCGCATATGATAGGGCTACCGATCCCCAGCACTAAACGAGTAGCTTTCATCATTTGCCGCGGAGGAAGGGCACCTATTATGAACTTTTGCCCATTCTCTCGCCGAACGACGGATTAATCTAATCTCCGAAGCATTATCGTACCGTGACCCTGGTTCGAGCGTCATTGACAGTGCAGGTTGACGGCAAGCCTCTCACCTACAAGCAGGCCGAGGCCGTGTTGACACTGTTCTTGAAAGGGACGCAGAGGGCCGCCGCCAGGTATCTGGGCATCTCAGCGCCGGTCCTCAACCGTCACCTGCGGCAGGTGGAGGTCAAGATCGGGTGCCCGATCATGGAATGTGGACCGCGCGGTACGATACTGAACGAACTTGGGGAGAAAATAGCCCGGGAACAGCTTGCCCTGCAGGGAAAGCGCAAAGAGCGTGAGCATCTGACGGTGGCCTGCACTCCCCTATCGGAGGAACTACTGCTCCAAGCGCTCAACGCCGCCGATCCCGAGGGTGAGGCCGAACTGGTGATATCCGAGGACCGTCACAACCTGACCGAGTTCCAGGCCGGAATGCTGGACCTCGTTGTGCTGGACGACCCATTGTACGCTTACGAGATGGAGGATGGGAACTGGGAGGAGCTGGGGAACGACCGTTTGGTGCATGTTCGTCGCGGGGAAGAGTACGCTCGTTACCGCTTCGGGCCTCAGAGGCTGGGCTACCGCTACCTGGACTCGGCGAACGTGAATTACCGCGTGGTCAGAACGTTTTCATCCCTGGCCGCTCTCACTCGCAGCAAATATAGCTACTTCGTCAGCGAAAGCCTGATGATCAGGAAGGGGCAGCGCGTAAGTAGCGCTACCGACCCATCCCTGCTGTCATACGCTATTCTCTGTCTCTACCGCCCCGGAGTTCCCAAGGTCGAGGAACTGCTCCGAGCGATGCGTCCTGAGGCTCGAAAGTAGTGTAACCCATTAAGCTAACACTCGTTGCTTTTTTCATTCACTTTTATATACGATATCTCCGCTCCCCTGGGATAGAGGAAACATCCATGTCAAATGTGAAGATCCCAGACCCGGCCTTCGCCCAGAGCATCATCGATGCCGGCGGCAAGACCTTGGACCTGTGCTACCAGTGCGGCACCTGCACTGGCAGCTGCCCCTCCGGACGCACCACCGCGTTCCGTACCAGACAGCTGATCAGGAAAGCCCAGCTCGGATTGAAGGACGACATCCTGCCGAGCGAGGACCTGTGGATGTGCACCACATGCTATTCATGTGTGGAGCGCTGCCCCCGCGATGTTGAAATCGTGGACATAATCATCCTGTTGAGGAACATGGCCGTGGCCAAAGGATACATGGCCGAGGACCATAAGAAGGTCGGACGCTCCCTGTTGAAGACCGGAGCAACCGTCCCTATGCCCGACAACATCAAGCAGCTGAGGGTTAGCATGGGCCTATCCGCCGAACCGCCTACCACTGTCGGAGACGCCAAGGCAATGGCCGATTTCCGCAAGATAATGGAGAAGACTGGATTCGATAAGCTCATCGGAGGTCAATAAATGACTAATGACAAGTTCGCACTGTTCCTGGGCTGCGTCGCCCCCCTTAGATACCCTGGTATTGAGAAGGCCACCCGTGAGGTGTTCAAGAACCTCGGTTACAACCTGAAGGAAATGACCGGCGCCGGATGCTGCCCCGCCCCTGGTGTCATACGTTCCTTTAACCAGGCCACCTGGCTGGCTCTTGCCGCCCGCAACCTGGCCATCGCTGAGCAGCAAGGCTGCGATATCCTGACCATCTGCAACGGTTGCTATGGTTCGCTGTTCGACGCCAACCACATGTTGCACGAGGACCCAGAACTACTGAAGAAGGTCAACGAGATCCTCAAGGAAGTGGGAATGCACTACGAAGGCAAGGTGCAGGTGCGCCACTTCGCCGAGGTCCTGTTCAATGACCTGGGCATTGAGAAGGTCAAGCAGAAGATGGTCAACCCATTGAGCATGAACGTGGCCGCCCACTACGGATGCCACTTCACGCGCCCCTCCAAGCTGAAGCACATCGATGACCCGGAGAGGCCGCGCCTTCTGGACGAGCTCATCGAGTGGACCGGGGCCAAGAGCGTTCCTTACGCCGACAAGAACATGTGCTGCGGCGCTGGCGGTGGTGTTAGAAGCAGGGATGCCAAGTTCGCCCTGAGCTTCACCGAGACCAAGCTCAAGAACATGAAGGCGGCCAAAGCTGACTTCATCATCGACGTGTGCCCGTTCTGCCACCTGCAGTTCGACCGCAGTCAGAAGGACCTTCCTGGATACGACATCCCGGTCATCCACCTGGCACAGCTGTACGGTCTGGCCATGGGTCTTCCCAAGTCCTCCCTAGGACTCGAGGCCCATGAGGTCAAGGTCAACCTGTGAGGTTTTGACTTGGACCAAGCTCACCTAGTGGGAGTATACACTCCAGAGGAGATCCCCGACGAGCTAGAAGGCTTCGTCAAGTATCAGGCGGCCCACGATGGGCATCAGATGAAGAAAGGGGAAAGGATCGCGGTGCTCAACGTGGTGGGCACCTCCTCCTACGTACCTATCTTCCTCAGCGACCTGTGCTGCTATGAAGACCTGGAGGTAAAGCTGTCGCAACAAGGCGTTCAGGCCGATCAGGTGAGCAAGGTATCCCTGCAGCGGGTCCTGCAGGAGTTGGCTCCTCAATAAACCCCTTCATTCCTTTTTCCTTTGGTCCAGTGATAGGTAGTGATTCTTTTGAACAATAGAAAACTTATTAATAGGGTTACCCGTTTCCGAGACCATCTCACGATTGGAGGCTATTAATTGGCTGCTACAAAAAAAGCGTCTACGAAGGCCGCCTCAAGGAAGGTCAAGGACCGGTGGAAGGCCAAGGAGTGGTATAAGATATACGCTCCCCGCATGTTCAACCAGGCCCAGCTGGGCGAAACCCCCAGTGCTGATTCGACCAATCTGATCGGCAGGACCACCGAGGCAACCGTTCACGATATAAACGGCGACTTCTCCAAGATGCATGTCAAGCTTAAGTTCAAAGTTATGGACGTCACTGGTTTCGATGTACACACAGTGTTCATCGGTCAAGACCTGACCAGTGATTACATACGTCGGTTGACCCGCAGAAAGCGGACCAAGACCGATCATGTAATCGACGTTCGAACTAAGGATGGATACCTGATCAGGGTGAAGCCCATGAGCATCACCGAAAAGCGTATCCAGTCCTCTCAGGAGACCGCCCTCAGGGCGATCATGGACGAGGAGATGCGGAAGATGGGCGAAGAAAAGACCATCTCCGAGATTGTCAAGGCCATAATCGACGGTGAAATGGCCCGCAGGCTGGGAACGGTCTGTAAGGTCATTGTGCCCATCAAGAGGGTCGAGATACGCAAGACCGAGGTATTGGAGATGGGTTCAGAGCCCCAAGACCAGCCGGTCTTCGCCCCTGAGCCTATCCCCGAGCCCGTCCCTGAACCTATCCCCGAGCCCGACCTTGTGGAAGTGCCTGTGGAAGTGCCTGTGGAAGAGGTCGTAGCCGAGCCAGGGCAGTAAACCATTTCCCCGAATGCCGGGGTGGCTCAGCCTGGTGGAGCGTCGGACTCATAGGGATTAGGAGCAAATCAAGACCCTCTCCAGGGAAATCCGAAGGTCAGGGGTTCGAACCCCCTCCCCGGCACTCCCTCTTATTTTTTATTTCATCTCCATCGCTTAGAATGCAATTATTCAAGTATGACCGACTTTCTTGCTTACTTTCGGTGAGAGACTGAGAGTATTGATTTATACTGGCAAGGGTGGCGTTGGCAAAACTTCGGTCTCTGCGGCTACCGCCCTGCGTTGTGCTAAGCTGGGGCATCGAACCATAGTCATCAGCACAGATTCGGCTCATTCGCTGGCCGATTCATTGGATATGCCGCTCACTGGTGATATTAAGAACATCTTGCCTAACCTGGATGCCATCGAGGTCGATGTCATACACGAGATGGAGACTCGTTGGAAGGAGATCGGGCAGTACCTCTCGGACTTCATGGAGTCGCAAGGTATGGACCCCATCTCGGCCAAGGAGATGACCGTGTGGCCTGGTATGGAGCTGATGTCCGCCCTGTTCTACATCGAGGAGTTCAAGATCAGCGGGAAGTACGATGTGGTGGTCATGGATACGGCGCCTACGGCCGAGACGCTGCGCCTATTAAGCTTCCCCGACACCGCCGATTGGTACTTTGACAAGATGTATAAGATGTTCAAGAACACGGTGAAGCTCGCCCGTGCCACCGTGGGTAAGATCATGAGCACCCCGATGCCATCAAATGCCTTCTTGGAAGACCTGGACCATATCAGGGACCGCATGAAGGAGGTACGCATAATACTGCAGGACTCCCGGATGACATCGGTGCGGCTGGTCGTCAATCCGGAAAAGATGGTGATCAACGAAACCAAGCGTGCCTACACCTACCTTTCTCTCTATAACCTGACCGTGGAATGCCTGGTCATCAACCGGTTGCTGCCGGAAGGAATGCGGGACCATTACCCGCAGGCCAAGTACGAAGAGCAGTCACATTACATGGAGCTCATTGAGGAATCGTTCTCTCCATTGAAAATGCTGAAGGCATACCAATCCACCACCGAGGTTGTGGGGCAAAGGTCCCTGGAAGTGCTGGCGGAACAGTTGTTCGGGGACATTGATCCCGCCATCGTCTTCACTACCGAGAAGGCCATGGAGATATTCTCCAAGAACGGGGTGGACATGATGGCCTTAAAATTGCCCTTCTCCAGTAAGGACGAGGTAGAGTTATATAAAACGAATGATGTCCTAATTGTCAAGGTTGGCTGGTATAAGCGTTCGGTCGCTTTGCCTTACTCCTTGGTACATAAAGAAGCGCACAAGGCGGAGTTCAAGGACGGCCGGCTGCTCATCAGCTTCAAGTGAGGAATATACGATATGACTACCAAGAACGATCCATCCGAGAGCGAGCCACAGGCAAGGTCCCGCCAATCCAAGAACATGGGCACTGGACCTCTGAAACAGGACACCGTTGTTCATCTTATGAAGTCCGGAACGGAGTTCCTAATGGCCATGGACACCCTGATGCCACGCAACGCCATGCCTCCAGAGGTCAAGGAGCATTACAACAACATCAAGAAGGAGACCCTGTTACTGTTCCGTTCCTTCATCGATACCCAGCTGAAAGATATGGAGGGGAAGGCAGATGCTCCCGCCCCTCGCCTGAGAAAGATCGACCTGGACTGAATCAGGGCTGTTCTTCCCTACAGTCATGGCATAACAGGATGCCGTTCTCCAGCTGAAGGTTGATGGAATAGGACTCGCAGTCCTCACAATACCCAGACATGCTGCCCGGTTCTTTGATCTCCACTCCTTTTCTGACACCTAGTTTGGCCCATTCTCTTGTAAGTGCGATCAGGGAGGGTGAAAGGCGGAGCATGTCCTTTTCGGTCAGCATGCCTATGAGCTTGCCCTTGACCACCACAGGCAGTCGGCGCAAGTGCAGGTCAGACATACGCTTGGCGGCCACCGCAACGCTGGAATTCGGGGACACGGTGATGACCGGGGAGGACATGATCGTCTCGACCTTGATATTGGAAGGCGACTCACCCTCCGCCACCACCTTGTATAAGATATCCCGTTCGGTCAAAATACCGATCGGCTCCCCTTCCTCCAATATCACTAAGCTACCCACGCCCTCATGGAGCATTAGGAACGCGGCATCTTTCACGGTCATGTCAGGCCGCCCAGTGCTGGGGCTGCTGGACATGATCTCCTGAACCAGTATATCCCTTACCTCCTCGGCCTGCATAATATGTACTTGGAGATACGGTGCTAAATATCTTTCCTGAAACTGGCCCTGGTACGAGGGGCAAAACGAGGCGCATTATCAATAGTTATAAGTGAAAGGTGAATTCCTTCATAGTCTCAGATCGGTATGAAGGACCAAGAGGGCATTCTCGCAGTAAAACTAGCCCGGCGAGGGGTTGATGCTGAGACCAGGGACCTGGACATAGACACCTTTGACGTCCCGGACAGTTTCCGCCAGAAGAGCGGGGCATTTGTCACACTGAAGACCTTCCCGGGAGAGGACCTGAGAGGGTGTATCGGTTATCCCGAACCCAATTATCCTATGGCCGAGGCCATTCTGAGAGCGGCTCAAGGGGCCTGTCATGATCCACGATTCCCCATTCTTAGAATTGAAGAACTGGACGATATCGTAGTAGAGGTCAGTGTGCTGACGCCCCCTGAGGAGTTGAAGATCGAGCCCAGGAAGGACATGCCTGAAAACATCGTCATTGGGCGGGACGGTTTGATCGTGGAGAGGGGGCTCAATCGAGGATTGCTACTACCCCAGGTCCCGATCGAGTGGAAATGGGATGCCAACACATTTCTGGAGCAGGCTTGCATCAAGGCCGGGCTGACCCCGGACATGTGGCTTGACCGACGGACCAAGATACTGGTCTTCCATGCCGAGGTCTTCCACGAGGAGTCGCCATACGGTCAAATACTCCGGTCTCGTACCCAGTGATTGCATGGACGTAGTTGAGGGCAGGATCTTCTATCAGGGAAGGCTGCAAAAGGCCTGCGTGGGGTATGAGGACGGCCGCATCGTTAGTGTTAAAAAGGCTCTTGAAGGCGAGGAGCATTACGATTTCGGGGACCGGCTCATCCTGCCTGGGGCAGTGGACCCACATGTGCACTTCAGGGAGCCAGGACTTACCAATAAGGAGGACTTTCTCTCAGGCTCCCTTTCCGCTCTGTTCGGAGGGGTCACTTGTGTTTTGGAAATGCCAAACACTGTACCGCCGGTAGTTGACGCGGGATCGCTCAGGGATAAAAGAGAGCGGATCATCGAACGATCATGGGTTGACTATGGACTGTTCGCCTGTCTATCCCCCGGTAAGGATCTCGAGGGACTTTCCGATTGTCATGCGTTCAAGATGTTCATGGGCTCATCCACCCAAAGCGTACTGATGCGCGAGGAAATGGATTTGGCCAAGGCGCTGGTATCCGCCGGCAGTACTGATAAGGTCGTCAGCGTGCACGCAGAAGAGGACGACATGCTCCTGCAAAAGGACGAAAGGTCCCTCCGCGACCACGAAGAATGCAGGCCCAGGGGGGCGGAGATCAGGGCGATAGAGCGTCTGTTGACCTACCAGGACCAGGCTCGCATCAATGTCTGCCATGTCAGCTGCCCCGAATCATTGGCTCTACTGAAAGGTAGCCGAATGACCTTCGAGGTCACACCTCATCACATGTTATTAGATTCCAGTATGGACCTGGGAGCTTGGGGCAAGGTCAATCCTCCGCTTAGACGGAGGGGAGACCGTGAAGCGTTGTTCACTGCTTTCTGTAAGGGGGAGGTCCCTATGCTAGCAACCGATCACGCCCCCCACGCACCTGAAGAGAAGGAACGAGGCTTCGGAGAAGCGCCCTCTGGTATTCCGGGCGTAGAGACCGGGTTCAGTATGATGTTGGCATTGGTCAAGAGAGGTCATATGTCCTTGGACACTTTGCTCAAGACCGCTTCGATGAACCCAGCCAAGACGTTCGGTCTGAACAAAGGAGAGATAGCCGAGGGACGGGACGCCGACCTCGTCGTGATCGATCCTAGAGATATAAGGAAAATAAGCGCAAGGGAGCTGCATAGTAAATGCGGCTGGACCCCTTTCGAAGGAAAGGAAGCGATATTCCCCCAGGCGGTGTTCCTGCGGGGAAGGATGATGCTGAGGGACGGTACGATCATGAACGAAAGGCTTGGAAGGGAGGTGTCCCATGTTTAAGGTACCATATTCGTTGGACCTGAGCGAACTGGAAGGACGCCGTTTCATATGTCAGGACCCCTGTAAGTTGTGCTGCCTATGCCAGCCAGAATGCTTGGGGGACGAGGTCGATTATTTCAAGAAGAACCACCCCGACCGCTTGGTGATGAAGAAGGAGCCTCACCGACATTACGCCCTTGCACTGAAAAAGGGACAGGGGTCCTGTTCCTTTCTGGAGCAGGGGAAATGTCAGGTGTACGCGCATCGCCCTCATTTCTGCCGCCAGTTCCCCTTCCATATACATGTTGGAAGCCGTGTCCAGGTGGAATTGGACCTTAGTTGCCGCGGTGTTTGGCTTGATCAGGGTGAGGAGGCCATCAGCGAAGGCATTCTGATCGTCCAGCAGAACGACGAGGCCATCCGAAAGGCCCTACGGGAGGCCACGCCAGTCTACCGTGAATTCAATCACAATTGCACCGACGCGGGTCTGGACATCGATGTGCCCAAGGTACGCTCCCAGATCAACGCTCGCCTGGACGAACTGACCGATCTGCGTTTTATCGCTTCTCTGCTAGAGGGGAGCGTAGAGGAAGAGGAGCTTTCCATATCCGATCTCAAGGCCAAGCCATTGCTCGAAGGCAGCACCATGAAAGAACTAACCAATTCTGCCCTGGAGATGGTAACGGGGTCTCTGGCGGCGGACGAGCTCTTCCAGGCACCGGTCTACTGCGCCCGGGATGGCAGTTGGAATCTGTTCCGGATCGAAGGGCAGACCGTGGAAAGGCATCTGATGGATGTCGAAGGAGATGTACGCAAAGTAGGAGAGATGCCCATAAATGAGATCAAGCTCCGTCAACCCGAGGGCAAAGACCGCCTTGTACTGCGTGATTATCTCAAGGTACTCAATAATCGGGATAGTTTCATGGGATATGCGTTCTATCTGATGGACGAATACGATTATGAGGATCCCTGGCCCAACGTATATGCTGGGGTGCTATCCACCTCCGTATTGGACCTGCTGTGGCGTTCGGCCCTGATAGCCGCCTTCTTCCCCGGGTCCAAGGACGGGGAGTGGATGCGGGAAGGCATAATCTTTTACGACATGGACCGACTGGACGCTCCCACCTTGGGGGCATTCATATAACTGGATGTTCGGAACGAATGTTGGAAACGCAAAAACTTCATATACTGAACGCTCATTCGACCCACTAGGTGATTTGAGCGATGCAGAAACCTCTGAATGTCCTCAACTCGGCGATCAACAACCAAGTCATCGTCACGTTGAAGGGCAACCGGGAATACCGCGGGGTCCTTGACGGATACGATCCCCACATGAACCTGGTACTGAAGAACACCGAGGAGCTCATCAACAACGAGGTTGTACGCAAGCTCAGTGTCGCTATTGTCCGCGGAGACAACGTAATTTACATTTCACCCTGAGGTATTCTTATGACGAAAGGCACGGCAGCACATGGTAAGATGGGAGACCGTAAGACGCACGTCCCCTGCCGCAGGTGCGGAAAGAGGGCTTACAACATTAGGGCATCATTCTGCGCCTCCTGTGGATATGGCAAGACCGCTACCATGAGAACTTATAATTGGGCGAAGACTCATTAATTTTCGAGGTAGTCCTTTGGAGGATGACCGGCCGAAACATTTCTGTGGCGTAGTGGGCATGGCCCTGGATGGCGATGCCGTACCCATTCTCAAGAAAGCATTAAGGGTCATCCAACATCGGGGGCAAGAGGCCGCTGGCATCGCTGTTTATAACGGCCGTTCCATTTCTTATCACCGTGGCATGGGCTTAGTGCACGAGGTACTGACCGGTCGTGCTTACAGCGCTCTGTCAGGCACAAGTGGCATAGGCCATGTGCGATACTCGACGACAGGTTCATCATGCGCCGAGAATTCCCAGCCGATCGTCGTCACCACCATGGCTGGAGATCTAGCACTGGCGCACAATGGGGATCTGGTCAACGCCAACTCCATACGCAACCATCTGCAGGCGGCGGGATGGGCCTTCTTGACGTCTACGGACTCAGAGATCATCATACGCATGATGGCCACAGAGCTGTCGGTCAATCCAGACCCCATCCGGGCCATAAAGACGGTGATGAGGTCTTTGGAGGGGTCGTACTCTATCACATTGATGCTGGGTAACAGGGTGTTCGGCTTCCGAGACCCCCTTGGGTTCCGCCCCCTCTGTGTGGGCAAAATACCAGGTGGCTACGCAATAGCATCTGAAAGTTCCATCTTTGAGATCACTAACGGGGAGTTCATCAGGGACATCCTCCCGGGGGAGATAGTGGAGATCAGCCCCACATCAATAACGTCCACTCGGACCCCCGCATCACCCCATACTGCCCATTGCATGTTCGAGTGGGTCTATTTCGCCCGCCCTGACGCGGTCATGGAAGGCAGGGAGGTATACCAGGTGCGTCTGAATATCGGACATATCCTGGCCAAGGAGAAACCGGCAATGGCCGACGTGGTCGTACCGGTACCGGATTCCGGGCGCGCTCACGCCCTTGGATACGCTGAGGCCTCCGGCATACCCTACGCTGAGGGGTTCATGAAGAACCGATACATCGAGAGGACCTTCATAATGCCCGACCAATCACAGAGGGACGAGGGCGTTCTGCTCAAGCTGAACCCTATACGCTCCACCATGGAAGGCAAGAAGGTGGTCATCGTGGATGACTCCATCGTTCGTGGGACGACCATGAGGAGGATCGTGCAGATGACCCGCCGCGCTGGTGCCAAAGAGGTTCATGTGCGCATTGGTTGCCCTCCGGTCATCGCCCCCTGCTTCTATGGTATCGATATGAAGACCAGGGAGCAGTTCGCCGCCCTCAACCGTACCTCTGAGCAGATAGCCGAGCTCATCACCGCCGATTCGGTCGGTTATCTCAGCCAGGAAGGACTGGTCAGGGCTCTTGGGATACCAGAGTCGGAACTGTGCATGGCGTGTATCAACGGTCAGTACCCAACGAAGATCGCTGGTGAAGAAATGCGTTTCCAGAAGACCCTGGAATTTTGCTAAGGTGTCCTATCATAAAATCAAAACATCTTTATTATATGGAAATATTATTAATGGTGGAATTAATTTAATCCCATGAAAGGGATGAAGCGCCCTCTGGGCGTTACTATAATCGGCATCTTGCTGTTATTATTAGGGCTATTCTGGATATTGGGTGGCACGGCATTGGTGACCCTTACCGGACTGGAGACGGTGGAACTAGCGGTTGGAACGGTCTCCTTGTTGGTCGGACTGTTGTACATCGTCCTGGCCTTCGGTTTCTTCAAGGGCTGGGGCTGGGTTTGGATGTTGACCATGGTCGTGCAAATATTAGGTATTCTATGGAGCATCGCCCAATGGGTCATCAACGGGGCGGATATGGGCCAGGTGTTAGGCCTGCTTATCGGAATGATCATACCGATCATCATCGTGCTCTACATGAACAGCAGGGATGTCAAATTGTTCTTTGGAAGGGCTTGAAACCCCCTTCCCTGCTTTTTTTCCTTTAATGTAGCCAGGGCCAGGTCCATAAGGAAAGGTTATATAATGAAAATCGCTTTGCCATTTCCCACGGGCAGGTAGATCAGCTGGAAGATCGCTACCTTGGCATGGTAGAGGCCGGGGGTTCAAATCCCCCCCTGTCCATTCATTTCACTGTCTTTTTCAAAATTGCCCCATTTTTGGGGCAATGTGTTTTGGAAGGTAAAATATCGAGCCATATCATCTGACATATCTATCAGATCCAAGCCAAGATTCATTAAGAGATTTCTCTTGATAAGATTTCCACTTTAGGAAATTTTAATACTCTAGCCAGTCAAAATTCTGGTCACTTTTCCCCCAGCCAACCTTAGAAAGAAAAAAGAAAAAGGGAATGAGAGATCTAGTGTTGTTTAATCGCTATATGGACTATACCTTGTTTCACTCCTTGAAGCAATTCTGGAGTTATTCCCACTCCATTATTACCGAAGTCCCCCCACTCGGATTCCCTTATGATACAATATACAAATGGAAGCACGTTCTCCTTT
The DNA here is from genome assembly GCA_035527755.1 of Methanomassiliicoccales archaeon. Classification (NCBI taxonomy): domain Archaea; kingdom Methanobacteriati; phylum Thermoplasmatota; class Thermoplasmata; order Methanomassiliicoccales; species Methanomassiliicoccales archaeon. The sequence goes on from DATKZX010000008.1 coordinate 47,963, forward strand.
GGATTTGGTCGAGCTTCAATTTCTGCGACAACTTCAGAAACACGCTTCATCATTTCCGCTTTCTGTTCTTTGCTCATAACTCCCTTGATAGTATCAATTGTCACCACCGGCATCTCGTTTTCACCTCCCCTCATAAAGAGACATGTACTTTTCGAGATAAGATTCACAATTAAGCAAACCCTTAGGATTTCTAGAAGATACCAACTCTAAATAAATTGTTATAAAGAAAAAGAGAAAAAGATTTGATCATTCTATTATAACCTCTGCCAAGATTCGTTAACCGGTTTTTCCTGATCCTTTTTCCACTTTAGGAAATTTTGATACTCTAGCCAGTCAGAAAAGTGGGGGGTGTAATCCCCCCTGACCATTCATTTCACTGGCTTTTTCAATATTGCCCCATTTTTGGGGCAAAGTGTTCTGTAAGGCGAAATAACGAGACATATCGTCTTTCATTTCTATCGGATCCAAGCCCAGATACTTCATTGTCGCTCTGGTGTCCGAATATTCCAGGATGGTAGCGATCCTTTCAGTTTTAACACATGCAAAGTGCATTCCCCTTCCATACGTTCTTCTTAGATCGTGATTAGAGATATAGGATCCTGCTTTTTTCTCTAACTTGAATAAATGCTTGTCAATAGCGCCCTTCTTGTAAGCGTGTAGTGTTCTTTTTAACTCGTTAGCATAAATCAGTAGGTTATCGATGATTATGCATCCTGGGTTCTTCTGACGCCCTCTGTCGACCTCTTTAGCCCTTGAATCGGGGATATACTCTCCGATTATATCCCCGGTCAATTGATGGCAGGTTTAAGTACGGTATTTACACCCCTTCTACCTCTTAAGCTATCTCTGTTTTGGTTTTGAAATTAATATATAATAATAAGAAAATAATATTAACACGGAATACCGAAGAACGTGACAATTTCAGAAAGAAAGGGACACTTAGTTATATCAGCAGGAATTCTTCGATTATATCGAGTGTTTTAATGAACGAAAAAAGTAAGAAACAAAAAGAAGAAAAAAAGGCGAAGAAAGTTGCGAAGGAATATCAACGCGAACTTAAAAAATTAGCCGAAGAGGCCGAAGAAATCCAGGAAGCATTAAAGAACACTAGCTGTTCAGAATGCCATACAAAATGCATTCTCAAAGATGATCCAATGAAACCGTACTGTCCCAAGTGCGATAAATACGTCACGAAGTTTTACACGAAATAGGGGAGGGGGCGGGTCCTCACCCCTACCTTATAAAGAAGTAATTCAACAAACCAATTTATTAGAGAAAGCAACAATTATTTTTCTAATATCCAGATAAGGAGTTATTTTAGTTACTTTTATTAGCACATCTGGAATATTTGATTTCCCAGTTCGAACTTTTAACTATCAATTTTATGTTTAGCAAAATACGATTCTAAAGGATCTTTAAATTTGTACTCCAGTGATTTCGTGTATCCTCTTTTCTCAAAAATATCATCCTCGCACAATTCATTCAAATGAGCCCGAACCGTTTGTTCTCCTCTACCATCAATCCATGAATATGCATCCGATGCCTTGAACCAACCATTTGTGTTTTTTCCTTTTATTATCAATCTCTTGCTTAATTCATTCAATCCTGAACTCATCAAATCTTTTGTTTTTAAATATTCAACAGCATCTGAATAACTGTTCAAAATGCAATCGGACATGTAATCAATTAACTCACTGTATGATTTGCTGTAATCTGTATAAGCCAGAAGTTGATAGTACGATTCCTTGTCTTTTAGAACGTTTTCATCTACTTTACAGAGATATGAATTTGGTAATCCATTTTGTTGGAGATATAAATGAAATAAAGATCGCCCTGTCCTTCCATTACCATCCGAAAAAGGATGTATGCTCTCGAACTCATGGAACATAATGGTGGCGGAAACCACTGGATGATATGCGGTTGAGTAGTTATTAATCCAGTCGATTAAATAATCCATTTGGCCCTTAATGGCATCTGGTGGTGTTGCATAGAAAACCGCAGTTCCATCATTTTCTTGGATTACACCCTCACTAACTCTATAAGAACCGGTCAATCCCGAGTAATTTGTGTTAGATAACAGTTGTCTATGCAATGCTTGAATTTTATTCTCGTCCCAAGGTAGACGATAGTTAGCTGAACCAGACAAAACACCCAGGTGATTAATGATCTCTTGAGTTGGCCCGTTTGGTGCTTCTGTTCTTGTTGTTTCTGTCATCGTATCTCTAGTAATTCGTTTTACCTCATCCTCTGTTAATGGATTACCTTCTAATTTTGTCGACCAATGGACATTCGATGAATATGAATTAAAAATTATTTCACTGAGATCTTCTGCTTTTAAAACAAATCTACTCAATTCAAAATCATATTGCTGAATTTGCATTATTCTCTGTTTGAATTCGCTTGGCACTTTGACATCCGGTTTGAAAGGAGTTAGTGGTCTCCTTGTTATCACGCCCGGAATCGAATAGATGTGAGGATATAATGATTTGATTATCATAATGAATTAATTAAGTCAATATCGATTATATTAATTATAGCCAATTTTTCGACGATTAAAATGATTCATTATTACTGTTATACATTGTTTATAGGTATATTGGTAATTTAGAAAAAAATGATTTATTTATAAATGAATATCATCAAAAAGAATAATTCTACCACAAAACAACCACTGCATATAGTAAATAATTGGCACATTATTTACCAACATTCGACCATTATAACAGATGATCTGGAATTAATAAGTTGAAAAGTTTTGTCGTCTCCTCACAACCTCTGCCAAGATTCGTTAAGTGGTTTATCTTGGAACTTTATCCGATTTTAGAAATTATGGTACTCTAGCTAGTCATCGGATTGGACAGTAATTCCCCTCCGTCCACTCTAATTAAAACCATTTTGTTCGATGCATACTTCCTACAAAACCTCTTGAATATCGCATCTTACTGATGCCAGTTCTTCCTTGCGTTTTCCTTACATCACATGTGATAACGAACCCTTCGGTACGTTGTACCAGTATCACAATTATTTTATGGACAGTCTATAATGTGAATAGGTTAGTGCTCAGGTATTTTTCGCCCCGATCGGGAAAAATGGTCACAATAACGCCGGACTCTATTTGTTTGGCGATCTCGATGGCAGCGTACATCGCGGCACCGCTGCTCATACCGACGAAGATCCCCTCCTGTTTAACGATCTGACGGGTCATTTCATAGGCTATTTCTGTCTCGACCATGATGGTAATGTCGATCTGGCTAGGGTCGTATATCGCCGGGACAATGGCCTCTTCCATATTCTTTAACCCTTGGATGTAGTGTCCTTTTACAGGATGGGCGCTGACTATCTTTATTTTTGAATTATGTTCCTTTAACGCTCTGCCCACACCCATTATCGTTCCGGAAGTGCCTAAGGCCGATACAAAATAGTCTACATTGCCCCCAGTTTGCTTCCAGATCTCATCCCCGGTCGTCTTGTAATGCGCGATCTTGTTGTATTGGTTGGAAAATTGGTCTGGCATGAAATACTTTTCAGGATGTTCCTTGACCAGTTCCCTTGCTTTTCTAATGGCCCCATCCGTGCCGTATTTCCCCTCACTTAAAGTGACGGTTCCGCCGAACGCCTTGATCATCTGTCGCCTCTCCACCGAGACGCTATCGCTCATAACGATCTCTACATCGTAACCTTTGATCGCACCGATCATCGCCAAGGCCACACCGGTGTTTCCCGAGGTTGGTTCGATGATAGTTTTACCTTTGGTCAGCTCGCCTTCATCTTCGGCCTGCTGAATCATGCTCAAGGCGATCCTGTCTTTAATACTGCCAGTAGGATTGAATCCCTCTAACTTGGCATATATCGTCGTGTTCTTGTTCGGATTCAACTTGTTAATCTTGACCAAAGGGGTGTTGCCGATTGACTGGAGGATATTCTCTTTTAAATCAGTCGATGGCTGCTTCATGTGATATTCTCAAGGTAAAAGGGAAGAACATTTATTATAACTATATCACAGTCAAAAATAGAACAGTGATATCTCATTGGCCATTCATTTCACTGTTTTTTCAAAAATGTGAAATCTACGATATGACGTTCCTGGGTCGTAACTATGGGACATTCCCTGGTATGATTAAGATGGTCGTGTCCTAGGTGTATCAAGTTTGTCTTGGAGTTTATTTGCTCTGGATGATTGAAATTTCTTCCATTGGCGATTCAGCACGCGATCTCTTATGATGAGGATTCTTCTTCGAATAGGGTGCGGCGATCTCTAAGACCGAAATTCCTCCTCTGAAAGGAGGAACAGGGTCATTCAGAACCTTGCCGACGGGCCGGGGCCTACCTGTCTATTTTGGTCCCAGCATCTCTACCCAGTCCCAATGGAAAACGGTCTGGGGTCTCTTCTCCTTAACGAATTTATAGGCATCTTCGTAAGACATGTCGTACTTCTTGCTGACATAGACCATGGCCAAGAACGGAGTCCTATCGACCCCCTCTGAACAATGAACCAATACCTTGGCGTTGAGTTCTGTGAGCGCTACGAGCATATCTCCCGCTTTCAGGACCTTGTTCACGAGCGGTTTTTTATTAGAGCCATAGACAATGTTAAAAAGGGTGCGGGCGTCGATTATCAGATCGATATCCACCTCTTTCAGCTCTGATATCATAAAAGCAGACCTCCATCCACCCACCGCAACGAAATCGTCTATCCAGTTCATTTATATCGCCCTCTGGGGTAATTGGTGATGTTCTCAAATCACCGATCTATGTTATTTTAATAGGAATGGAAGCCTTAATAAATTCGGTTGTAGCCGCAAGCCAATTCGCCCGATTCCATAATGTCAGGTCATCGGCCCAGGTAAGAGATTCGCGAACGCGCCATCAACGCTTTTATGGATCCTCAAATCGTTTTTTGATGGGCGCGTTCAGATATCTATGGATATGTCATCCCCACTGATCGACAATGGATAGGTTTTAAGAGGCTTTGCCTTGCCAATGAGGGGTATCTTTACCTGTGATACGACAGCTCCCGTTCTCAGGTCAAATCTGGAACCATGTTTGGGGCATTTCACAACAAATCCGTCCAACGTACCCTTCCACAACTGTCCAGCCATGTGCGAACAGGTTCCATCCATGGCATAGAACTTGCCATCCACGTTGGCGATCAGATAATAATTGCCTTTGATCTCTATGCCCATCATCGTGCCCGAAGATATCTCCTGGGTCTTAGCCACCTTGATATCGCTCATCGTTCTCCATTTAACATTCGTCCTTGAGGTTTTATCATTTCCGCCGCAGGCAAATATATTCTATTGACTACTCAGTTCAGAAAGATGATGATAATCGACAGCCACGTCCACATATGGTTAAGGGACCATCTCCCAGATGTTATGGTCCGTATGTACCTGGAACCCCTGGCCGCCCTCAAGGAGTTAATGGACTGGGAGGTCGATACAGATCTGGCTTGGCCTGAATACACGGTGGACGCCGAAAAGATACTAGAGACCATGGACGCCGGACCGGTGGATATGGCAGTTGCCCTACCGATAGACTTCAATTTGGTGGAACCGGCGCGAATCGACATCTTCGAGTACAACACCTGGGCGTTCGAGACCTGCGCCCCTTACCCGGACAGGCTCATCCCATTCATCGGGGTGGACCCTCAGAGAGGTGAGGCGGCATTGAAGATGTTGGACCATTTCACATCGAAGTACAACGCGCGTGGGGTGAAGCTCTACCCATCTACGGGATGGTTCCCCAACGAGGAACGTATCAACGCTTTCTATGACAGGGTCGACGACCTCGGTCTGACCATCATAACCCATTCTGGAGCGGCCTGGGGCTCACTGGAGGAAAAGTTCACCGAACCTAAGTATTGGTCAACGGTGCTGGAAAGATATCCAGATATCAAGATAATCCTAGCTCACCTTGGAGGAAAGTGGCGACCCCAGACGTTCGAGCTATGTCAGAAATATCCCAATTGTTACACCGATTGCTCAGCTCTGCAAGGCTGGCTTCCCTCCAATCCCGAAACCGCACTATCTCGGTTGAAGGAGGTGGGTGAAAAGGTGCCGGACAAGGCGTGCTTCGGTTCGGACTTCCCACTGTTCGAGCTCAGCTACGCCACCTCCTCGTGGGTACATTTTGTAAAAACCCAACCCTGGGCGGATGAGAACATCAAGGCCAAGCTGCTGGGGGAGAACATGCAAAAGGTCCTGGGAATATGATGCAGAGTACTACAGGACATGTGTTCCCCTCAGCAAAGATATAGTATCTGCTCCTCGTTTCTAAGGTACTATGATCATCGACGGTCATGTTCACCTATGGCTTAGGCCAATGTATCCAGATGTTATCATCAATGCCTATCTTGAGCCATGGTTGGAACTCGCTGAGTTCATGGACATGACCCGTGACAAGGAGGAGAACTTCCCCACCTCCGAGGTGAGACCTGAAACCTTGGTGGAGTATATGGGCCGGGGTAAGGTGGACCGATCGGTCATCCTCCCCCTGGACTTCGGTACCGTAGAGGAGCCAAAGGTTGGCGTGGAGGCGTATAACGATTGGGTCTTCAAATGCGCGGAGGATTATCCCGACAAGCTCATCCCCTTCATGGGCATCGATCCGACCCGCGGGGAGCAAGCCCTCAAACTGATGCGCAAGTACCATTCCAAGTACGAGCCCAGGGGCATCAAGATATATCCACCGAACGGGTTCTATCCCTACGAAGAGAGGCTGGATCCTTTCTGGAAAGAGGTCAAGGACATGGGCCTCACGGTGGTCACCCATGCCGGTGCCAGCTGGGGTCCTTTGGACGAGGAGAAGAGCCGGCCGATACATTTCCGGAAGGTCCTGGAACGATATCCTGAGATAAATGTCATCATCGCCCATCTGGGAGGTAAGTACCGCGCAGACACTTACGAACTGGCGGCGGAGTTCGATAACCTGTATACGGACTGTTCCGCGCTACAGGGATGGCTTCCCAGCGAGCCTGGTGTGGTCATCGATCGAATGAAGGAGGCGTTCTCTCACATGGGTGATCGAGTGATCTTCGGAAGCGATTGGCCATTGTTCGACCTTTCCTATCCTTACGAGTCCTGGTGCTGTTTCGCGAAGGAACAACCTTTCTGCTCCGAGGACCGAAGGGAGAAATTGTTGGGCGGCACTATGCAAAAGCTGCTCGGTCTATGATCAAGACCAGTGGTTCCCCCATCGACCGTTGAAAAAGTTCTCTCCCACTGGTTTTCTGGCCGGTCTCTCCTTTTCTGAGATCAATTGCTTCTCCGAGAGCATGGAAACATCTGTTCCTGGGTATCCACAGTTGACCAGGGTGATAAGTACGTGGTCTTCTGGGATGCCCAGTTTCTCTTTTATTGCTAAGGCGTCGAATCCGGCTATCGGGTGAGCGATCAATCCCAGCTCGGTGGCGCGCAGCAGCATCTCTCCCACCGCTATACCAGTGCTGAAAAGAAAGTAATCTCGCCTGTCGTTCAGTTTGCAATCGTCGTCCAATCGAGCGCAGATGGCGAAGATGAGCGGGGCCTTCAAAGCCCAGGAGTTACCCTTTGATAATGAGCTTTTAATGGCTTCCAGGGACACGGGGTCATAGGCCACGATCACTCGCCAAGGTTGATTGTTATTGCATGAGGGGGAAAGTCGGATGGCCTCCATCAGCTCTGCGATCACATCAACATCAACAGTTCGAACGTCCAAGGCTCTTGTGGCTCTCCTTCTCTGAACCGATTCCTTGACGTTCATCGACATAGTTGAAAAATGAGCGTTCTTCGTTATTATCACTTTCTAGGCCAAGTCCTTAATAATTACTGGGGCAATAATAGCTGGAGATAACAATGGTGGACCTTAACATAATAGAGGCGGGGCTAGTGGTCGGGGGGCTTGTAGCCATAGCCAGCGCTTGGTATGGGCGGAAGGAGAGCTCCTCCTGGGACGAGGTGCTCATGTTCCTGGGTTTCATAGTGGGCGCGGCCATGATCGCCATAGGTGTCCTGGCCTGGAGCGCTGGGGAGTATGATTTCTCCACCAGGTTCATCTTGATATTCCTGGGGTTGTCCCTTTTCCTAAGGGCCATTAAGGGGATAAAGCTGGCAGCATTGATCGCCCTGATCGTCGGCGGTGCCGTTGGTTATGGACTTTATTGGTTGTCCATGGCATACGAACTGGAGTTCCTCAGCACCACCGTCATATTGGTCATAGCGTTCGTCGTGCTGATCATCGTCTACGTGATCTTCAAGTTCGCCGAGGACCTGATGGACATGGGCGGGTTCATATTGGGCTTCCGTCCACTGCAGTTCGTAATGGGACTGGCCGCATTGGTTGAGGCCACCCTATTGCTGGCCAATTACTCCATCTGGTACTTCCTAGGCTGACCTCCGGCACCATAAACCTTTAAAACGGGGAGTGTTATTGCGGACCGTTCGGGCCCGTGGCTTAGCATGGATATAGCACTGGCCTTCTAATCCCTGATAACAGGGGAGAAGTAAGTCAGTGGTCCCGGGTTCGAATCCCGGCGGGCCCGCCACACGTAGAAAAGGTTATTAAATACCCATTGAATCAGGGCTCCTAGTCTGGTGGATTCAGATGAAACGAAGTTCACGCGCCTGGAAGAAGAAGGGCAAGCAGCGCTGGAAGTGGCGCAAGAAGAAAATGAGAAGACGAAAGCGGGCCCAGAAGATGCGCAAGCGCTAAATCTGACTTGTGGGGGTATGGGGTAACACGGTATCCTCGCGGGCTCCAGTTAATATGGAGTGATTGCTAACGGGTTTGCTGATCCGGTGATGAATAACTGGAGCGATGACCTGTTAATTCGCGTGGGGTAGCTCCCCACGTAGTGGAAACCCGCTGATCTGGGTTCAAATCCCGGTGCCCCCACCTAATCCTTTTCGTCTTCAATCATATTCCTGGTCTTAGGACCAGTGAAACCTCATTTTTCTGATCATTCGTAGAAATGAATCGAAACTCTCGTCAGAATTTTTTGACAAATGAAATCATAATATCAAAAATCGTAACAATAATTGAAACATTAAATAAGACCGGGATAATCCTGGCGCATTCTAAGGTGCACTACATGATCATCGGTTTACGGGCGAGGAGTTGAATTCCGATGATACGATGTCTGTACGTCGACGACGATTCTTTTCTCCTGGAGGTCGCCAAGGAGTTCCTGGAGATCGAGGGGGATATTAAGGTCGAGGTTGTTTGTTCTGCAAAGGATGCCTTAAAGATGATGTCGGGTAACACTTACGACGCAATTATCTCCGACTATCAGATGCCAGATATGGATGGTATCAACTTCCTCAAACAAGTACGGGGATCAGAAGACGGAGTGCCCTTCATCCTGTTCACAGGACGCGGTCGAGAGGAAGTGGTCATCGAGGCTCTGAAGAACGGGGCCGATCACTATATCAAGAAAGGCGGGGACCCACTGTCCCAATATGCCGAATTGGCCAATCTGGTGCGGCAAACAGTGCGCCGAAAGGAGGCCGAAGAGTCCATTCGTTTCAACGCCTCACGTTTCAGGGCGCTCATAGAGAACACCCGTGACCTGGTGACCATCATAGACTGGTCTGGCTACATCATTTATTCCAGCCCGTCCACTCGGAAGGCCCTCGGATACACCACTGAGGAATTCAAGGGGAGCAGCATTTTCAGCTACTTGCACCCAGACGACCGTCACATGGAAAATATATTCATGTACAGTGCCCAGAAGGACCAGTGCGGTCTACCTGCAGAGTTTCGTCTGCGAGCAAAGGATGGTGCATACCGCTGGTTCCAGGGCAGCGCCAGCGGGTATCTGGAGGAGAAGAATATTGGGCAGGTCATACTTTATGCCTGGTTCATAGACGAAAGGAAGAGCTTGGAGTTAGAACTTATCGCTAAAGACCAAGCCTACGAGAACCTTATGGAACAGATTGATGAGATGGTGTTCCGATTGGACGAGATAGGACGTTTCATATCGGTAAACCAGGCAGTTTGCCGTTTCTTTGGAAGGACAAAGGAGGAGCTAATAGGTGTCCACGCTACTGATATCGCTTCCTCTGGAGGACAGGATGCCATATTCTCCGTCATAAGGGAAAAATTTAGTGGACAGCACGCAAAATCCCGGCACGAGTACTCGGTGATCAACGCTCTAGGGGAGAAGGCGATGATCGAGGTGACCTCATGGGTGATCATCTCCAAAGGGTTGAAAGGAATATTGGGGGTAGCCGCTCCCATGAATAAGACGACCGAGTGATGCAGGTCCGATCATCAATTAAATATGGATTAATCGATATCGAGCTGTGATCATGCGCAAGGACGATCCATTGTTCGTCTATGTGGTCAATCAGACCATGCATTGGTTCATTATCGGACTCACCCTGCCGATCATTATCCTGTATATGATCAGCAAGGGCCTGGACCTGTTCCAGGCCGGTCTGGTCCTGTCTGTCTACTCGGGAACCGTCATTCTCTTGGAACTGCCTACTGGAGGGTTGGGCGACGCCATCGGTCGAAAACGGGTCTACATGTACTCTCTCGCCATGTCCCTCGTATCCGGGGTGGTGCTGTTATTTGCCAGCGGACTACTTTGGTTCGTTCTAGGTTTTGTTTTCTATGGAGTGGCCCGAGCCCTGTCATCAGGTTCAATGGACGCATGGTTCGTCGACGAGTTCGGGAAGACGAAACCTGCGGGAGATCTTCAGACGGCCTTGGCCAAGGCCAACATCTTCATTCCACTGGGGATCGGGGCCGGCTCGCTCATAGGTGGTCTTCTACCCATGTTGACCTCGGACCTCGCAGAGAATGTAAGTTGGATGAACCGTTATTCCGTGAACCTTCTGCTGTTGATCGTTATGGTGCTGGTGCAGATGGGTCTGACGATCACATTGGTCCGGGAGACGACCTTAAAGGAGGGGGGTAGAAGCCTTTTACAGGGATTCAAAACGCTTCCCCAGGTCCTGTCCGATGCCCTGGCCTTCGGCATACGGGATCGTTTCACACTGGTGCTGATGATCTCATCCCTCTTCATGGGCTTCGGCCTTCTTTCTGTGGAACTTCTTTGGCAGCCACAAGTACTCGGTCTCATGGGAGATCCCACTGAAACGTGGATATTCGGGGTCCTGGCCGCAGGATATTTCTTCGCCTCGGCCTTGGGAAACATGGTGGCTACCCGGCTCGTTCCCTGGTTCGGCCGGGACCATCTCCTGTTATTGACCATCGTCCGAGCGGTCTCCGGCGCGACCCTGGTGATCCTGGCCTGGCAGCAAGGCTTGCTGGAGTTCGCCATAGTATATCTTCTTCTATACCTGATATTCGGTGTAGCTAGCTCTCCCCATGCCGCGGTGTTCAATGCCAGGATACCCAGTGAAAGGAGGTCCACTCTGATGTCCTTCGAGTCCCTGATGCTTCAGAGCGGCGGTATGCTAGGTTCTTTATTCATCGGCACCTGGGCCAAGTTGGCGGGCATTTCATCCGCCTGGACAGTGGCCGGGTTGATACTACTGCTCTCATCGTTGACTTACGGCTACCTTTATTGGGTCGGTAAAAAAGCAAAGGGCCGATCGATGCAGTTAATGACGAGATGAGAGGGACCATTGCCTCCTGGGAAATGCGGAGAACCCTGATTTCCAAGTACGTTTCGATCATTGGTCCAAGTTCATCCCATTAGAACGACTTCTTTTACTGGAATGGAAAATGTCTCGGAGAAACCTATTAAATCAATAGTGTTCATGCCACTTTGAAAGGAGAATTCCTTTGGGTAAGAAGAAGGTGTCTAATAACCAGGTGAGGGGTATCTCCCGTAAAAGAATGGATATTCTGGTCACCATGTCGGAGAGGGAGGCATTAGCTGGGAACATGGTCAGGGCTAAACGCTACATGGAGCTGGCCAGACGCATATCCGGGCGGAACAAAGTGCCCATGCCTCTCCGGGCAATGTACTGTCACCGATGTTTTACGCCTTTAGTCGCCGGTATCAATTGCCGGGTGCGATTAAGGGAAAAGAAAGTATGCACGCACTGTTTAGAGTGCGATTCGATCAAGCGGATCCCGTACATTCGGGAGATCAAGGAGAGAAGGACATGCCGCCAAGAACAATAAGGGAAGTAAAGAGGGTGGGGCATGGGTTGCGACCCACCGTGCACGTAGGCAAGGAAGGGATTACCGATACTCTTATCGATGAAATAGTGAAACAGATAAAAGGACGCAAGGTGGTCAAGATCAAGCTCCTCCCCAGTGTGGAGGAGGACCGCAAGGTGGTGGCCATAGAGCTCGCCGATCGCTCCCATTCGGAGTTGATCGATGTCATCGGCCACACCATCCTATTATGCGACCGTCGCTATCTGCAAGGCAAGGGAGACACCAAGCTTACAGAGTGATATTATGTTGGACGCCAACGTTATTAGGGGCGACCCTGAGGCCATCCGAAACATGCTTCGCAGCCGTAACTACGGCGACGAAGTGCTGGACCGATTCTTGGAGATCGACGCTAGTTGGAGGGTCAAGGTGGAAGAAGGCAATCGCCTCAGGAAGATGAGGAACGAAGCTTCTTTACGCATCTCCAAGCTCAGCGGGGCGGAGAAGACGGAAGCGGTGATGGAAATGAAGGTAGTCTCCTCTCGCATTAGCGAGCTGGATGCCATCATAGCTGAACTGGAAGAGCAGAAGAACGAATCCATACTGCTTTTTCCCAACATTCCTCATATCTCAGTACCGATTGGCGACAGTTACGAGAAGAACATCGTGGTGTCCGAGAACGGGAAGGAAAGAAAATTCGATTTCCCGCTGAAGGACCACATAGCACTAGGCGAGGATCTGGACATTATAGATTTTCAGAGAGGAGTGAAGATCGCTGGTAGCGGCTTCTTCGTCCTGAAAGGGGACGGAGCTCGCATGGAACGGGCGCTGATCAATTACATGCTGGACCTGCATCACGGGCAAGGATACACCGAGATCTTTCCTCCGGTGATGGTCAATCGGGCCGCGGTCATCGGAACTGGTCAGTACCCCAAGATGAAGGACGACATGTATTGGTGCGAGAGGGACGATCTTTGGCTAAACCCGACCGCCGAGGTCCCGGTCACCAACATGCTGCAGGACGATATTCTGGCAAAGGGTGACCTCCCCATCTATTACACCGCTTATCTGCCCTCTTTCCGCAGGGAGGCCGGCCGACACGCGGAGATGAAGGGAATGATCCGGGTACATGAGTTCAACAAGGTGGAGTTGGTCAAGTTCGTTCTACCCGATGGTTCCTACCAAGAACTGGAAAGCCTGGTGAACGACGCACAGGACGTACTGCGCGGATTGGAGCTTCCCTTCCGTACTTTGCTGCTATGCACCGGGGACATGGGTTTCGCTTCGGCCAAGACCTACGACCTAGAGGCGTACGCTCCAGGGACCGGTAGCTGGTTGGAGGTATCCTCATGCAGTTGCTTCACTGATTTCCAGGCCCGCCGTGCTCGGATCAAGTACCGGCCGGAACAGCATCTGAAGAGCGAGTTCGTACACACCCTCAACGGTTCCGGACTGGCATTGCCTCGAACCATGGTGTCTATAATGGAGAACTATCAGGACCGCGCAGGCCACATACGTATCCCAGATGTGTTAAGGCCTTACATGCAAGGGCAAGAAATAATAGAATAGAAGAGTAAACGGTTTAAAAACGGCTGGTAGCCGTCTTACTTTTTCGCCTTTTTGGGCGCAGCCTTCGCGGGCTTCTCTTCTGCTTCCGCCTCTTCCTCAACCTCTTCGCCCTCTACTTCCTCTCCTTCTTCCGTCTCTTCATATCCTAGGAAGTCAAAGAGATCCTCTTCTAGGCCCTTCAACACTTCAACGGCCTCTTCCTGTTCGCCTTCCTCAAGAAGGTCGATGACCAGGGTTACCTGGTCTAAGAAATCCTCCAGGGTGCAGTCGAGCTCCTCAATTAGATCGTTCAGGCTAACCATGTTTATTACCTCAAAATCCAATATCATTTGCCCCTAGATAAGACATGGGGTATCATACTTAGACAACGGGCGATGCTGGGACCTCCTATCGAACCATAAAATCACACATCCAGGTACTCTCCCGACGAGTTTTTTCTAGTCCATTCGTCATCATTCCCGGGACATCATCGATCATGTGACCATCTCGTGAACGCTCGCTCTGCATATCCAAATGTCAACCATACTTGTCGATGGCACCTGTAACATGGGCAGAGCGTAACCGGGGACTCCGCATATGGCAACTCCTCCTTGCAACCCCCAACCAGCGCTTCTTTCACCGAACAATACGTTCAAGGAGGCCAGATTCGCCTGGATGGATGTGACGTATTGCACCTCCAAATTCAACCCGGGAACTGAAACAATATCCGGCAGACCCACCGAACAGAAAGTGGATATGCCGACCCAGATATCATCATTTGATGGGGGTTCGATACCCACGACCCGAAAGGGGTTCCCGAATCCGTGGATCAAAGATGCGGTGGAACGGCCAAGACGTTCCAACATCTCTCCCAAGGTGCCGCAATGCACTGAAAGGTCCATGCGCAGTCCCGTCTTCATCGCCGATGTATAATCGTTCACGCTCACCTCCACAAACAGGCCCATTTCCACTTCCCTTTCCAATATGTCGGCGGCCAAACGTTCTATGATGTGCAGAACGGTGCTCGATAGCGTATCAGCGAGGGTCTCCATGGACGGTTCCCCGGAAGAAAGCTGGGATATCGATTCGGTCACTGCTGAAACGAAAGCCTGTTCAAACGTGGTGAGGTCGAGGCGTGTGAACGGGTCCTTGCCGTTACTACGACCCTCCGTACCTTCCCGGAACTCCCAGCGGTCGGTACCGTCCTGAGTTCTCTGCCAGGTACGCTCATCGTTCCAATAGTCCGTGGCGAACGGAGTGCTATCGATCCTTCGTCCGTTTTGGTCCCGAAGGACGATGCTTTCCTCCGCTGGGAAACCGTTGGCTTGATTGTCCAGGGCCTGACCCTTGAAATAGTATACAAATCGGCCGTGGGGGGCGAGGACCGCATCCCCTATAGACCCCAATGCCTGTGCCCCGTGGGATGTCTGGAGGGTCCATCCTGCTAGATTGATCATCTCATCGGTCGGGTTGTACAGTTCCACCCATTCTCTCCCGTAGTCCTCCCCCATTGGATTGAGTTCATACTCGTTGATGACCGGTGAGTCACACCTTCCATCTAGCATTTTCACATACACTCCCGCATCCACGCTCCCTTTTAATCCTGGTAAGGGAAGCGGTATGTTGGACAGAAGAGCGCTCACGCCCGGGATGTCCGAAAGTGCAAAGGACAGTTCTTGATAGCTAACGATCTCAGGCATTGTCAGCTCAATACAGGCGCCCCTCACGATACCCCTGACCTCCACCATGTGACGAAAGACGTCCATGAACGGGTCCAGCACAATATGTACGGACCAATCTTCGGCGTTCAGGGAGGCGTTGCTTAGGAAACCGAACCCGAACGATCCTTTGATCAGACGGGAGGTGACGGAAATAGAACATTCCCCCACTCGATAAGAGAGGGAGAAAGAGGCAGGGATGCTAACATCTTGGAAGGCCATATCCGTGGGATCGGTCCTGATGACCAGGTCGAGCCCGAACAAATTAAGGCGGCATGTCCGTTCACCCAAGAGACCGGCTGCGGCCTCGACCGCATTGGCCGTTGGACCGAGGACCACAGCGCGGACGAACTGCTGCACCTTTTCAACCAGTTCCTGAAGATAATTTGATAGAGCATCAAGAATTTTTGTCCCCATGTCCAATAGACGTTTCACCGCGTTCTCGAGAAGGCGATATACCTTTTGCAGCCCAGAGGACACCGCTTCGATCCCGTCCAATAGCGGCCGGAATATCTTTTCCAAGATCGTGGCAACGTCACCGATGAGCGTGTTGGTATTTTGGTAATGCACACCTAACAATGGTTGCCCGGAAAGGATGGAGATCGTTTGATAAATCGTCAGAGGGACCTGTCCCTCGAGGGTCAGTGGCATGCTCGCCCCGAGATCACCACCGGGGGATAGTTTGATGCCGACATTGCCTGAGCAAACCAGTCCCCAGACTGACTGGAACGAGGCCCATTTCTTCTCTAGCAGGTTGGTGTCATGAGACTGGGGGAACGATCCTTCCTGGCCGACGTATGAAACCGGGTCGGTAAGGAGAACGGTCGGTCGGGTCCCCACATCTTCGAACGATAGATATTCCATTTCCACATCCAGGGTCTCCTGGTAAGAACGCCCCATCTCATCGGTCAAATCGAAATGATCATCGCGAGGGATGGGCACCTCCATGAAATCATCCCTCATCCCCATTCCTTTTGATATCTCGTTCATCAGTGATCGGACATCATCCGAGATAATCATTCCCAGTCCGATCAATGGGTCGCCCATGGCCACAATGATGTCGACCATAAAGGAGGACCGATGGCCGGATATTGTCGACCTATAGCTCATCCCGTTCAGGAAATTATCCGTCAGGGAAGCGGCATTAAGTTCATAGGCATCGACGATACGATCCATCATCGACCAGCCTTCATCCAGGAAAATGGCCTGTTCGATCGAATGGAAATTCTCTTCCCATGGAAGGTCCAGCCCAGGATTCGACGATCGCATTTCCGTCAACAACTGTCCTGCAACCGATCTCGCCACATCATCCAACGAGGAATCACGGTCCAGTATCTCGTACTTCCTTTCAAGGAATAGTGATTTGGTAGCCTCTGCCAGGTGATCGACCGTATCGACCTGTTGTTCCCCCGCTCCAATGGCTGGCCTCAGCCACTCATCCTTTCGCTCCAATGCGTCCAGAAGTACGGAACGGATCTCATCCAGAAAGGTCATGCCATCCGTCGGGTCCAGGATGAGACTGTCCGGTGGTAGGTACATGTTGCGGGAAACGCTCTCCGCTATGATCATCAATCTCTCCCGCATGGAATCGATCAGCTCCTTGGTGCTCTTCTCATATTGTTCGCGGAAGTCGCCCCATCCATCCCAATCGAGCACGTCCACAGTTGGGAAATCCATCGAAACCATGCCCTGCACCGGTAGTATCACCGACTGACCGTCTGCGGTGATCAGCTCCAGGTTGCGCGTGGGAACGATTATCCGATCATCCGGGATACCGGCGTTCAAGTAACGGTAAAGAGTGTCCGGCAGACCTGCGATCTCGAACTTGCCCTTTATCCAATCTTTGTACTGGTCCTCCAATAGGTCGGTACCACTGATCCATTCTATGATGTCGTTCAAACCGAATTCGAACGCTTCTTCCACATCCTCCAATATGTTCGCGGCGTCGACCAATTGGAGGTATTCCATCCATCTCAAGATCGTTCGGTCCATGGATGCATATATGGTCTGAGAGAAGACGGCGCCCCAATCAAGCTCGTCGCAACCATACAATCCTAAGAATAGGTCAACGGGGTCGATCGCCCCTCCCATTTCCATATACCCTCTCACATGATCCCAGGACGCTTGGGGGGACATGTGGTCGGTGAAGATCTCCAAACAAGGGTCAGCTGTTCTGAAGATCTGGTATTGTAATATTACCAAACCTAGGTTCAGGGCGTTCAACACATCCCTTTCGGTCACCATATCATCAATCCCCTGGCCTATTGATGAACAGGCGGTGCCCCAACCCTGTAGGGAGCGATAAGTGGCCAGAGAATCCAACATGCCACGGGCCATACAGGTCAGGTCTCCCAGACCGTTGCCGACCGTGGAATCGAAGGCGGCCATACGATCCTTCAGCAAAGGCCATGGCACCTTAACATCATTAGAGGCCGGAAAAACCCTGGTCAGGTTACCATCATTGGTCGATACTTTCACTTCGAAATTCCCGTTCAAACCGACATAGGCCGGAACAAACTCTCCCTGCCAACCCTCTCCGAGATCGACACAGTTAGACAAGGAAAGGCGGAGGAATGAGAGTCGAATATCGCTGATATTTACCTCGATCCTATAATTGCCCCGTTCCTGTGGATACACTCCATGGGCCGATCTATCCAGTTCTGATATGAATCCCGACCTCATCTTACACTCGTTCGTTGTGTCGCCAGAACATGAACGGACCACCGCTTGGAATGCCAACATGTCGATCTTTACCTTGGCCGATAGGGAGAGATCGTTCATCTCCTCCAGCTCTTCCACAGTCAGATCCACATTCTCCGACCGATCGTTCAGGTCTGACATTGCCAAGGCTGATAAACTGGAAAGGACCACCAATACGATAGCTATCATGGAGAATGGTAATTGCCCTCGGCGGTCTCGGGAGAGCTTTCTATCTGTGTATCGGACGAGCATCGACATTGCCAATGCCCAGGGACATAAAAATGAACAGAACTACAATCAGATTACGCCTAGTTCTCCTCTTTGACCATGTACAAGAAGTTCTCCAAATGGGCGGCTAGGAGCGGATTGTCCGAGAAGCCGCACAGGTCCAGCTCGTCCGAGGCGATCATGGCCCGGGTGCTGTCGGAAATGACATCTGTGGCTATCAACGACTTTCGGCGGAATACCTCGGTCGCCTCCGGTACTTTGATCGAGGGTACGGTGATTATGGTCACACGCACACCCCGTTTGACCGCGTCCTTGAATCGGTTGGAAAGTTCATTTCGGATATCATGCATCTTGGGGGAGGATATCACGAATGTTTTTTTGGACGATTCGAGCAGCTCCCCGATCTTGCTCAACACCTTCTTCTTACCGTGAATGGTATAGACCAGTTCCGGGGTCCCTCTTTCACTTAGCAAGCCTTTCACGGTGTTCAATTTATTGAAAATGCCATTCAGGTCGTTCATCGCCCGGGCGCGTATCTCCTCCAATGGTACGGGGTGATATATGGTCGGTCGACCCCCGGTCTCCTCCACGAATTTCTTTTCCCTTAGCGATAGTAATGCTTTGTATGCGGAGGTGCGTGGTATCATGGCCAACTCCGCGATGTCCTCAGCGGTCCCATGACTTTTGAGTATCAGTGCAACGTAGATGCGAGATTCATAGTTACTTAACCCAATATTCCCAAGAGCGGCGGCGATTTGGGTATATTCTTTCTCAATGTCCTCTATGTCCAGCCGAAGAAGGTCAATGATATTCATGGCGTAATATGTAGCGTTTACAGCTACATAAACATTATATTGACACATCGAAGTATATGATCGGGATGCAATAATGATTGCAAAAGAGAGTTCATTGCCAAAGGGACTGCCGAAGCAGACGCAATCCCTTTGTCCAGAGTGCAAGAAGATCATCATAGCCGACATATTCGAAAAGGACGGTAAGGTGTTGATCGAAAAGACCTGCCCAGAGCACGGTCATTTCAGTGACATCTACTGGTCCGATGCTGCGATGTACAAAAGAGCAGAGCTGTTCGCTTTTGATGGTGTTGGGGTGGAGGATCCGTTCATTAAAAATGCCACGGTCTGCCCCACCGATTGCGGTCTATGCAATCTACATCTAAGCCACACCTCTTTGGCCAACGTGGACCTTACGAATCGCTGCAACATGAAGTGCCCTATATGTTTCGCCAACGCCAACGCCGCGGGATACGTTTATGAGCCGACTATCGAGCAGATAGAGAAGATGTTGCGCACCCTGAGGGAGCAGAGACCCGTTCCCTGCCCAGCGGTCCAGTTCTCAGGCGGAGAGCCCACCATCTACCCTCACTTCATCGAGGCCATAGCGAAGGCCAAGGAATTGGGTTTTGCCCAGATCCAGGTGGCGACAAACGGTATCAAATTCGCGGAGGACTTCGAACTGTTGAAGACCGCGGTAGACGCTGGTCTGAATACCATTTACCTGCAGTTCGACGGTCTCCGTGAAGAGATATATATCGCTGCAAGAGGCCGTAAATTGCTAGATGTGAAACTAAAGGCGATCGAAAACGTTAGAAAGCTGGAAAAACCCCCGTCGATAGTCCTGGTTCCCACCATTGTAAAGGGGATCAACGACGACCAGATCGGGCCCATATTCCGTTTCGCTTTGGAGAATAGTGACGTCATCCGTGGAATCAACTTCCAGCCTGTAGCCTTCACCGGGAGGATCAACAAGGAGGACCTGGTCAAACAGAGGTATACCCTGACTGACCTTGCCATTGACCTGGAAGTACAAACCCAGGGACAGATCGTCAAAAACGACTGGTACCCTGTGCCTAGCGTCGTGCCTGTTTCTACCTTGGCCTCCGCCATCCTCGGCGTACCGAAGGTCACCTTCACCACCCACCCGCATTGCGGATTGGCGACCTACCTGTTCGTTCAGGACAAGGACCACGTGGTGCCCCTGACGCACTTCGTCGATGTAGAACCGTTGTTCAGGGATCTGTTCGAACTATCAAAAAAGACAGAGAAGGCCAAGGTCAAGTTCCCTTCAAAATTGAAGGCCTACGCTCTGCTCAAGAAGTACATCCACGAGGATAAGATGCCGGAGGGTCTGGACGTAATGTCGTTCCTCAAACTGCTCTCCGAGGTCATGGGTGACGAGTCGAAGGATTCCCTGTCTAAGTTCTCATGGAAGATGATATTCGTTGGTGGAATGCATTTCCAGGACCTGTACAACTATGATATTGAAAGGGTCAAGCGCTGTGCCATCCATTACGCTGTGCCAGATGGGCGAATCATACCGTTCTGCGCTTACAACGGTGGCCCGACCTTCCGAGAAGAAGTGGAGAAGAAGTTCTCGGTGCCGATCGATGAGTGGAGACGGACCAGAGGGACAGAGCACACGTAGAGGTGTTGATCATGATCGTTAGCACAGAGAAATGCATGCATTGCGGTGCCTGTGTGGGTTCATGCCCTCAGAATGCCATTTTCCTGAACGAGATAGTCCTAGAGTTCAATGAGAATTGCAATAAGTGTGGCAGATGCGTCCGCATTTGCCCCGTGGGAGCCCTAAGGATGGAGGCTAAGAAATGAAGACCGATTACGATGTCGTGGTCGTAGGCGCTGGCCCAGCTGGCAGTATGACCGCTAAACACGCGGCCAAAAAGGGCGCTCGGGTACTGATGATCGAGAAGCGCCAAGAGATCGGGGCTTCCCTAAGATGCGCCGAGGGCGTGAACAAGAAGGGACTGGAGAAGGCCGGCGTTCCCGTGGACCGCCGCTGGGTCTCCACGGATGTTTCCGGTGCCAAACTGGTATCTCCAGGTGGGCATGTGTTCCGCATCGATGAGAGACAGGCCGGCAACGAGGTGGGCATGGTGCTCGAGAGACACCTCTTCGATAAGGCCATGGCCGCTGATGCCGCCCGAGCCGGAGCGGAGATATGGCTCAAGACCTCGGCCGTGGACGTGATCAAGGATGGCGACAAGGTGGTAGGAGTAAAGGCTATGCGCGAAGGCGAGCCTATAAAGCTCACCGCCGGCTGCGTGGTCGCTGCCGATGGTTTCGAGTCCCAGGTAGCCCGATGGGCCGGGATCGACACCTCCCTGAAGGCGGGAGATATAACCACCTGTTACCAGTATCGCATGGCCAATCTTAAGACCGAGCCAGATTACTGTGAGTTCGTTATCGGTTCGGTCGCTCCCGGAGGTTACGTCTGGGTATTCCCCAAGGGCGACGACACCGCTAACGTCGGCATAGGCGTGCTAGCCTCCATGCTAAAGAGGCCAGGGGAGGTCAAGGCCTACCTGGACGCCTGGATCAAAAAGGACCCACGTCTGAGCTGCGGACAGCCTCTGGAGGCTATCGCCGGGGGTGTCTCGGTATCCCCGCCTGTGGAACGCTCCGTCATGAACGGACTTATCCTGGTCGGGGACTCTGCCCGTATCATCGACCCTATTACTGGGGGTGGCATCGCCAACGGTCTGCTGGCCGGCATGCATGCGGGTAACGTCCTGGGTGAATGTGTCGAGGCCGGAGACTTCAGCGAGAAGGCGCTGATGCCCTATGACGTACTGTGGCGCAATGACCTGGAAGATCGACTGTGGCGCAACTGGATGGCCAAGGAGAAGTTCCTGACCCTTTCCGACAAAACACTGGATGGGGTCATTGAAACGCTGGCTACTGCCAAGGTGGACAAGATGTCGGTGCATAATATCCTCATCGCCATCAAGGAGCGCCACCCGGAACTGGTCAAAGAGTTCGAGGATCTGATCTAAACCATTTCCCCTTTACTTTTTATTTATTCGTTCTTAACACCTGGCACGTCGGTGACGACGGTGTAGGGCTTCCCGCCCTTGCTCCTGATGATCTCCATTACCTTTTCCGGCCTATCGGTCAAGGCGATCATGCTACCTCCTCCCCCAGCACCGGTTAGCTTGGCTCCATACGAATATGGTAAGGTCGCGGAGACCATTTTATCTAATTCGGGGGACGACACTCCGAGAATTGCTAAAAGTTTGTGGTCCCTGGTCATCGTCCGTCCCAACGATTCCAGATCGCCTTTGGCCATTTGCTTCACCCCCTCAAGGGTCATCTGACCAATATCCTCGATCACCTCCCGGGCAAAGGTGCTGTGGTCGACGTATCTCTTAACCTTGGCCACCATGGGGCCAGTTGGCGCCGAACGGCCGGTGAATCCGATGACCAATGTCATATTTGGAACTTTAAGATCGTGAACGCACCATCTTCTGGTGTCACAGGACATCTCCCAAAGGAGGTGATCGCGTCGCTCACTGGTGATGAGTATTCCATGTCCGTGGGCACATGTGGAGGTATCTATGGGGCTGGCCCTTCCCTGGACCTCGCTCTCTACTTCGAACGCCTCTCTGGCCACGGTCTCCTCGTCCCAGTTACCCTTTGAACGGGCCAACGCCGCCAATAAGGCCACCGTCACCGCGGCGGAAGACCCCAGACCAGAACCGGAGGGGAAATCCGAATCCGTGGCCACGGCCGTGGGACCTGCATCATGCTTGGCCAGGCAAGCCGATACGTAGGAATAGTTATGCGCGGTCAGGGGCATACCGTTCAAACTGGATATCGATGCCGACCTGATCCTGCAGCGCATGCGAAGATCGATGGCCACGGAGGCGGCCGGTTGGCCGTACACCACGGCGTGCTCTCCCAGCAGTATTACCTTGGCCGGGGCCGAGGTCCCCCAAAGGCGACCGGACATCCTTAGACCTTCAGATACCGTATTTTCGGGCCATGGCCTGCATGGCCTCGTCCGGGCTCTTTCCATCAAGCTCTTTCATGCCGGTCCCCCACCATTTTTCCTCGAACTCTACCAGGTCTGCCTGGAAGATCTCAAGGACATCCACATTGGCCTCTTTATTGACCAAAGCAAGTTCCAGGTTGTGGTTCAAGCTTTTACACAGGTCCTCACCCATGAAATCTGGTATCACATCCAATATCAGGTCCAGCAGGGCGTTGGTCAAGGACATGAAGAGTCGTTCCCTCCTCTGCGGTGTGGGTATGGATTCCTTCATCACGCTCTCAGACATGGGGCCGTACCACATGTCCCGGATGATGTATGACCGTGCCCCCCAGTATTCTTCATCTCCGCATTCGGCACAGTTACATTCATCATCGTCGCTATGTAGGATTCCCTCGATGTGAGCTTTGGCCTCGTCCATAAGTTCGTTGGGCGACTGGTTCCTCAAGAAATCTTTCTTTGAACCCCACCAAGTATCTTCGAATTCGGTAAGTGTTTCCATCAAGGCCCGCTCGTCGTCGAAATTATCCCCCTTGGCCTCTAGGAACTGATCTCGGAAAAGTGCAAGAAGATCGATGTCATACTCTTTATTGACCACGGCTATGGCCAGATAATCGTCCAGATTCTCTTGGAAGATGTTTAGAATTTCCTCGGGCAGGTTCATACCAACCCTTTCCAGCACGGCGTTCGTTACGGTCAGGAAGAGCACCTCGTCCATATCTTCCTTGGAAACCTGCTCGGTTCTCAGACCTTCTATGATATCTTTGAACATGAGATCTTTGAACATCAGTGTACGGATCGGGTTCTTGTCGAACAACGTCGGCTCCTTAGTTCTTTCCAATTCAGGCACCGCCTCCGATCCCTTGTTCTTGCCACTCTTTGCCTTTTTTTCAGTAGCTCCTTTCTCAACCATGTTGAACCCTCCATGTTCGGTTCCTTACCACCGTGGCAAAGGACCTGTGTTATAAACGGGACAGAGTCCCCAAGGATATAAATTCATGGCGCCGGACCTAATATGGTTCGTTACCGATCGAATTATCTATAAATTGATGAGAACGTCAAATTATCGACGATAATAATAGAAAATAGTATATTATTCTATTCAGATTGTAAAAAGCACGTCCAGAAAGATATTAGTATGATTCTAATTAATTTTAAACCAATTATTTAGGAGTAAAAATCATGAATTGGATTGCGCTTGTCAATGTATTGGCAGGGTTGGTACTAGCGATTGCCTTTTTAGAATTGATACCAGCACTTGGTAAATACTTGGTCCAACTGGCTAAATGGTTGGGTAGGTTCCAGGCAATAATTGGTGTGATCGCCATCATACTTGGTATTGTTGCATTGTGGGATGGCTCGGAGCTGCAGGGGATCGTGGCACTGATCGCCGGCTTGGTCCTGGCCATGGGAATTCTTCCCAGCATTCCTGCCTTGGGCAGGTCCCTGGAAAGGCTAGCCAAGTTCTTGGGTGGATTCCAGACCATAATCGGGATCATCGCCATCATCGTTGGTATCTGGGGCCTGTTGTAAACCTTCAGGGGCTCTGCCCCGCATTCAATTTTTTTCTTCAAACCGAACGGGGTACAGCTCACTTACATCTTACTTGCCTTCAACGAGAACAACATAGGTACGTTGAAATCCTTCTCCGGCAGATACCAGTAACCGTCCTCCCTCAGCTCCATGGCGGGGTGCATGGGGAAGAAGCAACAGGGGAACTCATGCATGAAGTCGATGATCAGACCCTCGTCAACCAGTGCATTGATTATCTCTGAGACGGGGTGCATCCATTCGTAACGCCTCTTGTTCTTGAACTCGTGGCCCGAATCGATTATGGGGACATCGTCGTCGAACATGAGCGGGTTCTTAGAGAAATACGGGTACCCAGCTTTGAAGTGCTCCCTGCAGTTCTCATCGATGATGTTACCGAAGGGATGGATATCTACAATGTAGAAGAACCCGCCCGGCCGCAGGTATTTGACGATCAGACGTGCCCAATCATCCAGATCCGGAAGCCAGCATATTGCCCCATAACTGGTGAAGATAATATCGAACTGCCCTTCGAGGTTGCGCTCCAGGTCGTAGATGTTGCTTTCGATGAACGTCGCCGGTATGCCGATCTCAGCGCTCAGTTCCCGAGCCTTCTTGATAGCTTCAGGGGAGAAATCCACCCCCGTGACCCGGGCCCCTTCCCCGGCCCAGGAGATGGAGTCCATTCCGAAATGACATTGCAGATGCAGAAGATCCTTTCCAGCGACATCGCCCACCTCTCGGACCTCAATCGGTAGAAGGGATGAGGCTCCCGATAGAAATCCGTCCACATCATAGATCGGGGATTTAAGGTTGGCATCGACCTTCTCGTTCCATCTCTTCTTGTTGATGTCCATAAGTGGGTCTTCTTCCCGGGTCATTTATCTCACCAGTTAATTCGGAATTTAAATTCTCAAAGTCCCTCATCCCATAAAACGGCTTCCTTGGAAGATGCTATAGAACGAGAATTTTAAGATCAAAGATCGACCGAGAAATTATTAAATCATCTCATGGTCCTATAAAAGGAAAAGGTGGGGGACAATAAGATCCATGGGGGCCTATGCTGCCTTGACGTTTTTGGTGCTGGCTATGCTCTTTTTACCAGTATCATACCTCTGCTTTCGGCGGAAACGCCCATTTACCCATTGACAAATGGCGGTCAACAAAGGAACGCCTATCTTAAGGCTGATCCGGAAAATGGGGGCTGGGACATCATATCGATGACGTATATGGGTGATCGGGGGAGCTGGCCAGTAATCGGGGCGAGCGGCACTATCTACATCGCCCTTCTATCTAGGATCGATGTCATTGAACCGAATGAAACTGTACTGTGAAGCAGACCTTTGGAACACTACCGATATGGTTCCAGAATCGGATTGGCCCCCGATGGGACCTTGAGACTATTTCCCTCTTCGAACTCAATACTGTCCCTCAACCCGGACGGCTCCACTAGATAGGCTGTCAACGTACCGGGTATGAATCCGTTGCTGAGCGAATTGATCATCTCGGCTTACGGGACGGTATACACAAGCATCGACTACCGTTCTACCCCTGAACACACGGGAGGACTTGCGGCCATCGATTCCAATTGGACATTCTGATCGACAATAGAAAAAAATGGTGCGAGGGACCGGATTCGAACCGGCGAACCTCTGCAGGAACAGATCTTGAGTCTGTCGCCTTTGGTCGGCGCAAATGGCGCCATTGACCGAGCTTGGCTACCCTCGCGGTGAGGCCGGATAAAAGTGCCGACCTTAATAAATGTATTCGAGGCTACGCCGTGGTGATCTCGGTTCGGCCATTCCCTACCAATACGGTATGTTCGGTCTGTGAGACCATGCCGTTCTGGATCTCGATAAGGACTGGATATGTGGAGATGACCCCATGGCGGTGCAGTACTTTGAGCAAATGGGCGGAGTTGTTCTCGAAGCGATCGCACCAGCGTTCACAGAACGGTAGTGTGGTGAACTCCTCCTTGATCCTATCGAAGAACTTTTTAGCATCTTCGTCACGTAATGGTCGGTCACGCAGCACCCGGTAGATGTTACCCGATTTACCGTTGGACACCTGTCCCTGACCATCGGTGGCAAAAGGTTCGATGGCCAATAACATGTTCTCTCTAACCTTGGTCAGAGATCCATCGTCGATATTGGGCACTGATAGCCCCGCGTGGAGATTATACCTCTTCATCTCATGTCCACTAAGGTTGACCACGGGTCGATACCCGGTCTCTTTAATGCTGCGTTCGATTACCCCGCCGATAGTGCCGACGGAGATGCCATCCTTGGCCATCTCCATGGCCAGTTCAAGTCCCCTTTCGGAGGCCATGATAAGTTGTTGCCAGTTACGAGTACCCACTTCCACAGTGGTTGCCGTGTCACCAAGATATCCATCGACCTGTGCCCCCACATCCAATTTGACAAGGTCGCCATTATCGAACGCTATGCAGTCAGCTGAATTCGGGGTAAAGTGTGCCGCAGTGTCGTTCAAGCTGATATTGACCGGGAACGCTGGGCTACCTCCATGATCCATTATGTGGAATTCCATGCGTTCGGCCACATCACGGAGCTTCACTCCGTTGGCCACCATGGACCTCCCTAGCTCCCTGGCTTCGGCCGACAATCGCCCAGCCTTACGAATGCATTCCAGGGCGTGATCATCTAACAAGTACATCTTCGATCTTCTCTTTAGAAATGGCGCCATATCGGATGATCTCTACGGTCCCGTCGATAATCTGGACGATGGTGGATGCCTTCCCTATCTTGCAAGGCCCGCAGTCCACATATGTAGCCACGCTCTCACCTAGGTCGGCTATAGCGGTCTCTACATCGGTCGGATTTGGGTGTGAATGCATGTTCGCACTGGTAGATATGATAGGTCCGAACTCGTCGATCAGACGCAGGGCGAAGGGATGGTCCGGTATCCTGATGCCGACCTCTTGAAATGACGCAGTGATGATATCTGGCAAGATCGGTTTCTTCTTCAACAGAAGGGTAAGGGGTCCAGGCAGGAACGCCTTTGCCAGACGGTGTGCGTTCTCGTCCAGCTCAGCCACCTCTTCGGCCATGGTCATATTGTTGACCGCCAAGGATAATGGCATGTCGAACGGACGTCTCTTGGCAATGAAGACCCTCTTGACCGCAGTCTCATCGAAAGGATCGGCACCCAAGCCATAGAGCGTCTCGGTGGGATATACCACCAATCGTCCGAATCTGAGCATCGAGAGCACATTCTCTAGGTCATGCTTGGATACGCTGCATTCGGCACATTTTGCATCCTTGCATTTTATTATGTCCATTCAAGACTCTCCCAAATAATTTAACGCTTCCAAAATGGTTTCACTCGCTCGACTCTGGCAGAAATCGCCATGTCCTGGATATATCTCCTGCGGAATCAACGATAAAAGCTTTTTGACCGAACCCACAAGCTGTTCGAAATTACCGCTTGGCAGGTCCCACCGTCCGACCCCTCCTACGAAGACCGTGTCGCCGGATATCAGTATAGCTTTTTCTTTTTCCCAGAGGCAGATTCCTCCAGCAGTATGGCCAGGGGTGGAAAGAACCTCGAACTCTGAACTACCAGTGCTTAGAAGTTCTCCACCGTGAAGTTCTGTGACCTCTACCGGTTTCCCGGCCACACCGAACATCGAGGCAAGGGTTTGTTGGCCATCGCCCTCCCTGATGGGGCAGGCGTCTTCGGAATGCACTAGTACTTCAGCGCCCAGCTCATCGGCCAAATCGGCAGCACCACCTGTATGGTCGTAATGGCGGTGCGTCAGGACAATTCGTCTTACTTTGTTCTGCTGAACAGTGTAGGACAACCATTTCATTACGTCTCGATGGTGCATGCCGGTGCCGGTGTCTACGAGGATAGGATCCTCACCGGTTAGAAGATAGATATTGGAATCGAAGTCCATCCCAGCTAGGCATCGGACAACCATCAACTTTCGATAAAAGGTGGTATTATATAAACTTTTGAACGCGTATATTTATTTAAATAATAACCACTGATCGAACAAGTCAATAATAGGTATTAGGACCATATTGGGAAAGGGGGCGGGATGAACCTATTAGAGTCCGAAGCGAAGTATCTTTTTCGAAAATACGGGATCTCAACTCCGCACGGTCTGGTCTTTCACGACCTAGAAGGGATCGAGGGATCGCTTGCCAATCTGAGATTTCCATTGATGGTTAAGGCCCAGACCAGCCAAGGGGGCCGTGGCAAGGCGGGTGGGATACGTACCGCCCTGTCGCGAGAGGAAGCCCTCGAATGGAGCGAGCGAATACTGAACATGCAAGTCGCTGGAATGAAGGTTCACGCCGTGCTGCTGGAGGAGATGATCGATGCCGCCAAGGAGATGTATCTGGCCATCGCGATAGATCAGATCACTAGATGCCCAGTACTACTTGCTGGATGCGCCGGTGGCATGGACGTTGAAGGAATGCCGGCAAAAACAATCAAGCGTTGGAGCCTAGATCCCATGGAATCGATGCCCTTTTCAGTCCTAGAACAAGCCTCTCACTTCCTGGTCCGGAATGGTCCAGGGTCTATGGAGGTACGTTCGACAATAACTTCGATGTGGAGGATTTTTCGTCAGATGGACTGCGAACTGGTTGAGATCAATCCTCTAATGATCACCGAATCTGGTAAGGCAATAGCAGCAGACGCCAAAGTGTCTATCGATGATGAGGCGCTGTTCAGACATCCAAATATGGCCGTCAAAGCGAGTCGCGATTTTACGGAACTGGAGAGACTAGCTAAGGATAAAGGCTTTCAATTAGTGGAGCTCCCGGGGGACATTGGCGTTCTAGCTAATGGTGCAGGGTTGACCATGGCGGTATTGGACACACTGCAGCGATTTGGGGGGCATGGCGGGACGTTCCTCGATCTAGGCGGGACCGATGATCCCGCAAGGATATCTGAGGCCTTGGGTCTTCTATCATATGATCTCGCCCGCGGAAGGATACGTTCCATCTTAGTATGCATCTTCGGCGGCATTACCAAGTGCGATAGCGTGGCCGAGGCTCTAATGATGACCGTTATCGATAGGAACGTCAAGGCTAGGACCGTGGTCCGCTTGCGCGGCAACAACGAGGAGGACGCGGTAAAAATTCTTTGTTTAGCCGGTTTCAACGTGCAACTGGATCTAGAAGAAGCCTGTATGCAATCGGTGAAGGTGAAAGGATGAATGGTTCGGCCCTGTTGAACGCGCACAAGATAATAGTGCAAGGGATCACTGGTCAGCAGGGTTTTCATCACACACAACAGATGTTGGAATATGGCACCGATGTTGTTGCCGGGGTCACTCCTGGAAAAG
Source organism: Methanomassiliicoccales archaeon (assembly GCA_035527755.1). Lineage (NCBI taxonomy): Archaea > Methanobacteriati > Thermoplasmatota > Thermoplasmata > Methanomassiliicoccales > Methanomassiliicoccales archaeon. The sequence continues at coordinate 77,864 of DATKZX010000008.1, forward strand.
GGGGAAGGTCAGTTAATGGGGTCCCGGTGTTCAATTCCGTAGCCAAGGCAATAAAAAGTACCGAGGCGACAGCTAGTGTAGTTTTTGTTCCTTCCACTCATCTCAAGGAAGCGGTCGTGGAGGGGATCGAGGCCGGTCTGGAGGCCATGGTGGTGATCACGGAAAGATCACCAATTCACGATTCAATGGATTTCTTGGCCTTGGCCAGGCGGCATAATGTGGCTATTCTGGGTCCGAATTGCCCAGGGTTATGCCTGGTTGGAAAAAGTAAGGTCGGCATCATGCCCAACAGAATCTTCCTGAGCGGAGGCCTTGCGATCATCTCTCGAAGTGGCACTTTAACATATGAGGTCGTGCAAGCATTGAGCAATGCTGGACTGGGTCAGGATGTGGTCATGGGGTTGGGAGGCGACCGGCTCCTGGGAACCGATATGAAGGAAGCGGTGGAGATGGTATTGGAGAGAAACCCGGTCGGGATCGTAATGATCGGAGAGATAGGTGGGCAGATGGAAGAAGAGGCATCAATATTGGTTAAAAAGCTTGGTGCTAGTAACATCTTCGCTTACGTTGCCGGTGTTTCTGCCCCACCCTCGCAACGAATGGGCCACGCGGGGGCCATAATCACCCATGGAAAAGGGTCCGCCAGGGATAAGATCAAGGTGCTGGAGGAATCCGGAGTTGTCGTTGGAAGGTCGATCGGTGAACTAGTGAACTTGATCTCAAAATGGTCTTTTATCAAGGGTTGAGCTTTGAATATACATATAATATAGCAGAGATTTAGCAAACCTTATGAGTAAGCATACTCTAATAATAGAATAACGGTGAGAGAAATGGTAGCCACCTAATACTGGCTGCAATAAGAAACCGTTATATAATGGAAGTGTGGTAGGCGGTTTCACTCGCGAAGTAGGCGAGTTTGAAGCATATCCGTACACAGGGTAATGCTTAAATACACCCTCAATTATTGGGGGACTCACCACGTTTCAGCCATGTGCTGAAATGACGTGATTGTGTTCATGCACCCGGTAAGTAATTCTTATCGGGGAAGCGGAGGAGAACGTTCGGGAAAATTGGAAGAGGTCCTAGCGTTCGTTGATACCAATCATACGCAACCTGGACGTTTGTTAAGCCGACAGTGCAACAAGCGGCGTTGCTACGCCGCCTGGGGAATGGCTCGGTTCGGGTGCCGAAGAAGGTCGTGCCAAGCTGCGATATGCGTCGGGTAGGTGCAAGGAGCCTATGATCCGACGATTACCTAATGCGACTTCGTATTCTAAGGAATGATCCGTAAGGATCGGGAACGCGGGGGATCGAAACATCCTAGTACCCGCAGGAAAAGAAATCAATCGAGATACCGTGAGTAAAGGCGATCGAAAACGGTACAGGGCAAACCGAATCCCTATCAGTAATGACGGGGAGATGTGGAGTTATGGGCCCAGTTACATCCTTAAGACCAACCAGAGATCTGCTGGAACGCAGTACCATAGAGGGTGAAAGTCCCGTATGGACAAATCAAGAGGATGAGTTCTGGTGTCCCTGAGTAACGTGCGTTGGATATCGCGCGTGAATTTGGGAAACATTCATTTCCAACCCTAAATACACCCCGAGACCGATAGCGCAATAGTAGCGTGAGTGAAAGCTGAAAAGTACCCTTAACGGGAGGTTCAAAGAGCCTGAAACCAGGCGGCTATAAATTGTATGGGCATGAAAGGGAAACCAGTGTTCATACGTCCGTTTCGAAAAACGGGCCATGGAGTTCTATTCAATGGCGAGGCTAAGAGGTTCATCCTCGGAGCCGAAGGGAAACCAACAAGTCCGCAACCGCAAGGTGAGGGACGAGGTGTGCTCGCCTGGAGTCATTGGAGGGATACCCGAAGCCAGTTGATCTATACCTGGGTAGGTTGAAGCCTTTCGAAAGGAAGGTGGAGGACCGAACCGGTAATGATGTGCAAATCTTTCGGATAACCTGGGTATAGGGATGAAAGGTCAATCAAAGCTGGAAATAGCTGGTTCCTCCTGAAACTAATCGCAGTTAGACCTCGGTGGAGGTAGATCGTGTGGTAGAGCACTGATCGGGGGCTTAGGGGAAGAAATTCCTCGGCCCCCTGTCAAACTCCGAACATGTGATCACCGTAGAAGCCGGGAGTGAGGGCATCCGGGGTAATCTTGATGTCCATCAGGGAATAAACCCAGCCAATAATTAAGGTCCCCAAGTTTCGGTTAAGTGTAACAACAAAGGGCGTCTGTAGTCCAAGACAACTGGGAGGTGAGCTTAGAAGCAGCCATCCTTAAAAGAAAGCGTAACAGCTCACCAGTCGAGATTATAGGCCCCGAAAATGGACGGGGCTAAACCGAACACCGATATTATTGAGCACCGCAAGGTGATCTGGTAAGGAGGTGACGTGCGTGGGTAGAAGCTAGGCCGTGAGGTCTGGTGGACCGCGTTCGTATAAGGATCATGGTAGGAGTAGCAGCAAAGAATGGTGAGAATCCATTCCGCCGTAGGGGCCAGGGTTCCTCGGCAATGTTCGTCAGCCGAGGGTTAGCCGATCCTAAACTATTACTTAATCGGAAATAGTGAAAGGGAAACAGGTTAATATTCCTGTGCCGTGTCAGATTTTGCGTCATTCTTGACACATCGGGATAAATAGAGCAATCTTGTCTGGTTGTTCAAGTGTATAAACTGGGGAAGAACCGTAATGGTGTGAACCCGGTGAAAGCGCGAGTAGGAGGACGAAAGTCCTCTTCTGTTCATTCCTGGTGTCCGTGAAAATTGGATGACTTACACCTGATGCGTTCGTACCAAGAACCGACACAGGTGCCCCTAGATGAAAAGTCTAAGGCGTGTCGGCCTAATCGATGCGAGGGAACTCGGCAAATTAGCCCCGTAACTTCGGGATAAGGGGTGCCAGCCATGAGAGTGGCTGGTCGCAGTGACAAGGGAACTCCGACTGTTTAATAAAAACACAGATCGCTGCAAGTCCGAAAGGATGTGTATAGCGGTCGAAGCCTGCCCAGTGACGGTATCTGAAACTCGGGTTCAACCGAACGAAGGACCGTTAAACGGCGGGGGTAACTATGACCCTCTTAAGGTAGCGTAATACCTTGTCGCTTAATTGGCGACTTGCATGAAGGCCCAACGAGAGTTCTACTGTCCCCGCATCGAAGCCGGTGAAACTAACAGTACTGGCGCACAGTCCAGTATCTTCCACCTGAAAGCGAAGACCCCATGGAGCTTTACTGCAACCTGTTGTTGTGATATGAATTTTGATGTGTAGGGTAGGCGGGAGACGTTACCCAGGAAATGCCGCTAGGTATTCTCCGAGTCAACGATGAAACACCGCCCTTCAGACTTCGTACCACTCACTTCGTTAGAAAGACACCAATAGGTAGGCAGTTTGGGTGGGGCGCCACGCGCTCGAAAAAATAACAAGCGCGCCCAATGGTCAGCTCAGGCAGGTCAGAAATCTGCCGGTGAATGCAAGGGTAAAAGCTGGCTTGACGCGGATCCGGATAACAAGGATCGGCGATACGAAAGTAGGGCCTAGCGAACCAATCAACCTTCTGAATGGGGGTGATTGATGACAGAAAAGTTACCCTGGGGATAATTGAGTTGTCGCCAGCAAGAGTTCATATCGACCTGGCGGCTTGCTACTTCGCTGTCGGCTCTCCCTATCCTGGCGGTGCAGCAGCTGCCAAGGGTGGGGTTGTTCGCCCATTAAAAGGGATCGTGAGCTGGGTTTAGACCGTCGTGAGACAGGTTTGTTGCTTTTTGGTGGAAGTGTATTGATGCCTGACGAGAAGGACCCTTGAGTACGAGAGGAACGGGGGTTCGGTGCCTCTAGTCAATCAGTTGTCCGACAGGGCATGCTGAGCAGCCACGCACTACTGGATAAGAGCTGAAAGCATCTAAGCTCGAAGCCACCTTGAAAAAGAGGCATCTTAGGACGCTCATAATTGATGAGCTTGATAGGACCGGGATGTACGCATCGAGGGCAACCGAGATGTTCAGTCCGCGGTTACTAACGTCTTTCGCCGCTGTGGCACTGACTACTTACATTAATTGTAAGCTTTGGCTTAACCGTTAAACGGGTTGCGTGTGTAACCTCTTCCAATAAAATTTCTTATTTCTAATAGGATCAGGTGGAAATCGTTGCGTTTTAGTATTGTAATATTTTTATCAGCGTGAGCTTTGTGAAAATATCAAATATATTATCAATATTTATGATCAAGATCACGTAGAAGATGGTTGCGTATTTTAGATGATAATATTGAGCAGCGAAAGCTCTAAAAAATCTTATGAAGTTCATCAATAGGAGAAGATGGTGTTGGTGGCAGTAGGAAATTTATCTCTTATCTCCTTGAGATGCGGGTAGAAAATGCGCATCTCATCCTCCTTCTCCGGCTCCCGATCAATGAACTTGGATAGTACTTTTACCTCGATCTTACCTATTATCTTCCAGTAACCATCACCATAGGTGGGGTCGGTCATAAGAAAAATGGGTAATTTTAATCGGGAAAGATCATCCTCGTCTAAAAACCTGGCCAACAATTCAAGCTCGGTTCTCTTGATGTGATAGGTATGGCCGTCCTTTCCCTGATAAATTGGATCTTTCTCCTCAAGCAATACTGCCAAGGACCTTCGTTTAGTGGGCACGTGCTGGTTCATATTGATGAACATTCGCTGCATCGCCCGCTCGTTGAATATGTCGCTCATTCTGTACTTTCTTTCTATCCACTGGCTGAAATATACAATTTTTGTAGCAGGGCCAAATCCCGGGACAATCTATAATAACGATATGCTGGATATTCAAAAGCTGATGTATGGATTGCGTAGGATCGAGGTGTTTACATGAGCGAAATGTCATTGCATGTGAAAGAGATGCTTGGCAGCCATCCCTGTTACAATGAAAAAGCCCACAAGACCTTTGCCAGAATGCACCTCCCGATAGCTCCCCGGTGTAATATCCAGTGTAATTACTGTAACCGAAAATATGATTGCATGAACGAATCGCGTCCCGGGGTCACAAGCGAGATACTTTCTCCGGAGGAAGCAATTCTTAAGATCAGATTGGTCAAGGAAAAGATCCCTAGTTTGAGCGTCATTGGAATCGCCGGTCCGGGCGACCCGCTAGCTAACGAAGAGACCTTCACCACCTTGGAGATGGTCAAGAAGGAGTTCCCTGAGCTGACATTGTGCCTTAGCACCAACGGACTAAATCTCCCCAAATCGGTGGAGAGATTGAAGAAACTGGGAGTAAAGTTCGTGACCGTCACCATCAACGCCGTGGATCTGGACGTGGGAGAAAAGATATACGATTTCGTCATCTGGGATGGCAAAGTTCTACGAGGCCGAGAGGCAGCGGAGAGATTGTTGGCCAATCAGCTCGAAGGTATCAAGATGTGCACCGATGCGGGCATACTAGTTAAGGCCAACATCGTCATGGTGCCCACCATCAACGCCGATCACATACCCGAGGTGGCCAAGAAGGTGAAGGAACTGGGGGCTTACATCGTTAACATAATTCCACTCATCCCAGTGCCTGGAACCAAATTCGAGAAGATGCCTGCTCCGACACCAGAGCAACGCAAGAGTTTACAGGACCTGTGCGAGGTCGACATTCGTCAGATGAGGCATTGTCGGTTTTGCCGGGCAGATGCCATCGGGCTATTGGACCAGGACCGTTCGGCGGAGTTTGCCCACATCACATGTGGCGCCAGGGAGTCACCGGAGGGTGGACCCGTAGGCATCCAGATGGAAGGACGCACCAAGTACAGGGTGGCCGTGGCCTCCTCGAACGGTATTGACGTGGACCTGCATTTCGGTCATACGAAGGAGTTCCGCCTTTATGATGTGGAAGAAGGCAAGATAACGTCGGCTGGAACGGTTCTCACTGACCCCTTTTTAGATGAATCGATGTTCGGTGAGAAGCACCGCACCAAGATAGAACGGATGGTCTCCATGCTCTCAGGCGCTGACATCGTGGTGACATCGGGTTTCGGGGAGCGGGCCGAGGTGGAGATCATGGCCAGGGGAATGCACCCCTATCGAAAAGAAGGGCCGATCGACGAGGCCATACGATGCGCGGTTTCCGATCTTTTCGAGCAAAGGGCAAAAGTGTTCGAGTGATGCCATGAAAGCGGCCAGGTTGCTCATCGAATGTCTTGAGGCGGAAGGTGTTTCCAAGATATTCGGTATACCTGGGGAGGAGAACCTGGACATCATGGACGAGATCTGTTCCTCCAAGATCGAGTTCGTTCTCACAAGGCACGAGCAGGCCGCGGCGTTCATGGCCGGAACTGTTGGGAGACTGACCGGGAGACCAGGCGTTTGCCTAAGTACGCTGGGACCAGGGGCCACCAACCTAGTGACCGGGGTAGCGGACGCGTTTCTTAGCAATTTACCGTTGATCGCACTCGTAGGGCAAGCTGGTATTGCCAGGAGGCACCCGCCGCATAAACAGGTCCTTGACCTCATGACCATGTTCCAGCCATTGACGAAGAGGTGCATCGATGTCGATCGTCCCGATAGAACGGCATCGGCGGTTCGTGAGGCGTTCATCATGGCCACAGCCGAAAGGTCGGGGCCGGTGATGTTACAGCTACCGGAGGACGTCATGAAAATGTCGGTTGGCGTCATCCCCGAGGTCCAGGTGAACCACTTTTTGCCACCTGGGGAATTGAGCGCCCTTGATAAAATTCGTATCGCTCTGCTTTCATCGTCCAATCCTTTGGTCATTGTAGGCCACGGCGCCGTTCGCAGCAATGCCGTCGAAGAGGTGCGATCTTTCTGCCGGACCTGGAACCTGCCCACTGCCTGCACTTGGATGGCCGCGGGGGTGATGCCGTACGATGACCCGTTGAGCCTGGGGACCATCGGAATGCGCAATAGCGACCTGGTCAAGGACTGTTTCGAACCTGCTGACCTTGTGCTGTTGGTCGGATATGACGCGACCGAATTTCAGCCTCAGTATTGGAACAAAGGTAAAAAGAAGACGCTGCTGGTCATTGGAGAAGGAGGTCCGGGGGAGGCCGAAAATTTCCAGATGGATATCACGGCGCTGGGTGATCTCAAGGGAAAGCTCTGTATGTTGCAGGACGGAGCGGTCCCGAAGAGCAATTGGGCGGAGGGCGTTCGCCTAATACTTCAAAGAGAGACGGAGGTCTTGGAGCAGGGACCCAAGGGTGTGGTCCAAGCATTGAGGAGGCAGCTCGGACGTCGGGACATCTTGGTGAGCGATGTCGGAGCACACCTTATCTGGCTGGCAAAGTACTATCCAACATATGAGGAGAACACGCTTCTACTGCAGAACGGTTTGATCTCCATGGGGGTTGCTATACCGTCAGCGATCGCGGTCCGCATGATCCACCCCGAAAGAAAAGTGGTGGCCGCGGTCGGGGACGGTGGCTTCCTGATGTCATCGGCAGAGTTGGAAACGGCCAAGCGCATGGGTGTGAACTTTGTAACGGTGATATTCAACGATGGTGGGTTGGGGCTCATCAGGGAGAAGATGCAGCGCGGTTTTGGCCGAAGCTCCAACGTGGACATGGGCTTTCCTGACATCCCGACCTATGCCCGTTCATTTGGCGCCGAAGGCTATTCCGTAGAGGAAGAAAAATTCGAAGATGTGCTCCAGGACTGCCTGGAACGAGACGCATTAGCGGTTATCGATGTGAAGGTCGATTATTCCCACAACTGCCGACTGTTCTGATGACCATTGATTATATATCCGGCATTGCGTCGATCTTATGGGAATAAAATGGCGATAAAAAAGGCCACTTTTGCCGCGGGTTGTTTCTGGGGGGTCGAGGCCAAATACCAGAAAGTGAAAGGGGTGCTGCAGACCGAGGTCGGTTATATGGGTGGGCGTACCGAGTCGCCCACATACCGCGATGTCTGTACCGACAGGACCGGACACGCCGAGGTTGTTCAGGTCACGTTCGACGATTCCGTGGTAAACTACCAGGAGCTACTGGACATATTCTGGCGCTGCCACGACCCAACCCAGAAGAACCGTCAAGGGCCAGATGTGGGGAACCAGTACCGAACCGCTATCTTCTATCACGATGAGGAGCAGAGAAAGAAAGCTGAGGCCTCTAAATCAGATTTGGACGGATCACAGATGTTCCCTCGTCCGATCGCTACGGTCCTGGAGAAGGCCGGGACATTCTGGCGTGCCGAGGAATATCACCAGAAGTACTTCCAAAAGAAAGGACTGGATTCTTGCCACATATGAGCGCGGAGTATATTTGGCGTACCATTTCCTGTTGTAAATAACAATATTCTTATAACGACTTTCGAATAACGCCAGTCATGACCGGCTCAGAGTTCGACCTCCCGTTCTTCCTGGAAAATGGGTTCAAGCGCAGGTGCTGCCCAAAGTGTAATAGGCACTTCTGGAGTCTCGGTGACCGGGAGACATGCGGTGAGCCGCCTTGCGAAGAATATACGTTCATAGGCAATTCTCCGATGAACCAAAGTTTTACGCTGCATGAGATGCGCGAGGCCTTCCTGGGGTTCTTCGAGGAGAACGGACATGGGCGCGTCAAACGCTATCCGATCGTGGCCCGATGGAGGGACGATGTATTCTTCACCCAGGCTTCCATATATGACTTCCAGCCCTGGGTGCTGAACGGGGTGATCGAGCCACCGTTCAATCCGTTGACCATATCCCAGACCTGTGTACGATTCAACGACATAGACAACGTGGGCAAGACCGGCCGTCATTTCACCTACTTCGAGATGTGCGCCCACCACGCGTTCAATAAGACTGGTAAGTTCATCTATTTCAAGGACCGCACAGTGGAACTGTGCCATAGGTTCTTCAGCGAACGATTGGGCACCGACCCCAACAAGATGATCTACATCGAAGAATGGTGGGAGGGGGGCGGAAACGCCGGCCCCTGTGTAGAGGTCATTCTGGATGGGGTGGAGGTCGCTACCCTGGTGTTCATGATGTACCGGGACACCCCGGACGGCCGCGTGCCCATGGACATGACCGTCGTGGACACCGGTTACGGCCTGGAACGCATGACCTGGGTATCTCAAGGCGTTTCATCGGCGTATGAGGCGGTCTTCGGACCCGTCGTAGAGTGGTTGAAAGAGCTGACCGCGGTCATGCCAGACGATAACGTGCTTACGGAGTACAGTAAAGTGGCCGGTGCGACCAACATGAAGACCGCGGCCGATGTACGACGGATCAGGGAAAAGACCGCTGACCGCATAGGGATCAGTTACGATGAACTGATGAAGACAATATCCCCCCTGGAAGACATCTATGTCATCTGTGATCACTCCAGGGCGCTCATGCTGATGCTCAATGATGGTGTCGTTCCCTCTAACGTACGCGAGGGCTATTTCGCCCGCATGCTGGTGCGACGCGCTCTGCGTTCCATTCGCTCCTTGGACCTGGACATCCGTCTGTCAGAGGCGGTGGGCCGACAGATCGACCATTTCCAAGGTACGTTCCCCGAGCTGGTCGAGAACCGCGATGACATCCTTAACCTGGTTCAGGTGGAGGAGGACCGCTACTTCGAAACTTTGGGTCGGGGAAAGGGGCTGGTCGGACGTCTGGTCAAAGACCTCAAAAAAGGCGAGAAGCTCTCGGTGGAGAAGCTCATCGAGCTGTACGACTCCCATGGTCTCAACCCGGAGATAGCCAAGGAATACGCTCCGGAGAAGATCGACGTCCCTGACAATTTCTACATGCAGGTGGCTGCCAGGCACGAGAAGCCCGAGGGAGCCATCATCATGGCCAAGGACCGGCCGGAATCCATGCCGGAGACCCGCATGCTGTATTACGAGGACCCGGAGCTCACCGAGTTCGAAGGAACGGTGATCGCGGAGATCGATGGCGGCATCGTCCTCGACCAGACGGCCTTCTATCCCGAGGGTGGAGGCCAGGAATGGGACCTTGGCATACTAGACGGAAAAAAGGTGTGCCGGGTCATCAAGATCAAGACCACTGTCGTTCACTTCGTGGAGGGTGGGAATCCTAAAATAGGGGCAAAGGTCAGAGGAAGCATCGACCTGGAGCGGAGACAACAGCTGATGCGCCATCACACCGCAGCACACCTGATAAACGGCGTTGCCCGCAACCTGTTCGGGAATCACGTATGGCAGGCCGGGGCGCACAAGGCCGTGGACCAGGCTCGTTTGGACGTCACTCACTATGAGAACCTCGACACCGAGCAGCGCGATATGCTGGAGAAAGAGGTAAACCGGGTAGTGCTGAGGGACATCCCCATCAATATACAGTTCATGCAGCGGGACGAGGCCGAGATGAAGCACGGATATCGGTTATATCAGGGAGGGGCGGTCCCAGGTAAGATCATAAGGGTTGTAGAGGTCGTCGGGCTGGACTCCGAGGCATGTGGCGGACTTCACTGCAGCCACACGGGAATGGTGGGACCGGTCCGTATCGCCCGCACCAAGCGCATCCAGGACGGAGTTGTGAGAATAGAATATACTGCGGGTATGGCCGCCATCGCCGGCATGCAAGCGGACAAGGACCTGGTGGAAGATATGGGTGACATGCTCAACGTTCCGGGGGAGAAGGTGCCGGAGATGGTTCTGAAGCTCGAGGAAGAGATCCGTGAGCATCGTAAAAAGGTAGATCAGCTGTCCGCAATGATAAACGAGCTAAGCATCCGGGAGCTGGTCGATTCCGCGCCGAAGGTAGGAAATGTGAGGGTGGTGGTCCACGAGGCTCTGCCAGGGGAGGACCCGGAGGACATGTCTATGAAGTTGGCCGCCCTGCCTTGCACCGTGGCGGTGATCGGGATCCGGGGAGACAAGGCCAAATTGTTGGTGGCCTGCTCCAAGGACGTCGATCTGGATTGTCGAAAGGCCTTGATGGGCATAATGGCAATAATGGGCGGCGGGGGAGGAGGTAAGCCGGACTTTGCTCAGGGTGGCGGAGGTGATCCTCTGCGTCTGAAGGACGCATTGGACCAGTCCTTGGACATACTTAGCAAGGAATTGGTCCACTAAACCACTTTCCAATGACCACTTTTCTCAATAGGGTATTTATACCTGCTTGGGATTGGCTTGTTTGACAGAATCGATACTGTTGAAGGAGTTCCTCATCAGAGGGATTTGTTCCCGGACCGGTAGCCCTATCCGGAGATGGGAACTGCAAGGCACGCGCTTGAGCGTGAGGCGCACTTCGCGAGGGCAAGACTCGATTCGCGATCACCAGCGAGGGATACTCTTGGCTGAAGCGAAGAACACTAAGACTGAAGAGAAGGAGAAGGACGACTTCAGGTACATTGTCCGTATAGTGAACACGGACATTGATGGCAACAAGCCTACTGTGGTCGGCCTGCAGAGCATTAAAGGCGTTGGAAAGAGAGTGGCCGAGATAGTGGTCAAAAAAGCGGGAGTGGACCGCTCGACCAAGATCGGAGCTGTGGACGAGGCCAAGGTCGCCGAGCTGACCAATCTCATTTCCACCTATTCCGATTATGTGCCTCATTGGGCATGCAACCGCCAACACGATTACGAGACCGGTGAGGACCATCACATTTATGGTACCGAAGTTGACATGGTCTTGAAGGATGACATCAACCGCCTGAAGATGATCAGATGCTACCGGGGAGTACGCCACGAGTCTGGACACAAGCTCCGCGGCCAGCGCACGAGATCGAACGGCAGGAAGGGATTGACCTTGGGTGTTTCGAAGGTTAAACCCCAGCCGGCGAAGAAGTAAGGAGGTCTGAAAATGGGTGATCCTAAATTTCCAAGAAGGAGCTTCGACACTCCATCACACCCCTGGCAAGGGGAGCGCATCAAGGAAGAGGCCATACTGGTCAAGCAGTACGGCCTGAAGAACAAGAGGGAACTGTGGAAGGCCAAGACCATCCTCAGGAACCTTCGCAAGCAGTCCCGTGAACTCCAGGCTCGACTGAGGATCGGGGAGCACCAGGCTAAGATAGAGACCGAGAACTTGTTGCGCAAGTGCGCCAAGATCGGTCTGCTGCCAATTGACGGCACCAGGCTGGACGACGTGCTGGGTCTTTCCGACGTAGCCTTGCTGGACCGCCGCCTTCAGACCATGGTCTACCAGAAGGGGTTGGCCTCCACCGTGGGACAGGCTCGCCAGTTCATTGTGCACGGACACGTTTGCATCGATGACCAGAAGGTCACTATTCCCGGGTATATCGTCACCCGCAAGGACGAGGAAATGATCATGATGAATCCCCTGTCCCCGATCGCGGACGATATGCATCCTCTGAGGCAGGCCCAAAACGAGGCCAACGTGGCCAAGGCTCACAAGGAGGAGGCCGCGGAATTCAAGAAGGAAATGAACGAGAAGAAATTCGTCAAGCATGTTCCTAAGGATGTAGTGGAAGCCGTCAAGGATGTCGAGGATGTCCCGGCCGAACTTCCGACCGAGGAGGTGGACTGATGGGCAAGTGGGGTATAGCGAACGTATTCGCCAGCTACAACAACATCATAATCACCTTGACCGACGTCACCGGTGCCGAAACCATAACCAAGTGCACTGGTGGCATGGTGGTCAAGGCGGCCAAGGACGAATCATCCCCCTACGCAGCCATGAGGGCAGCGGAGAGGGTCGCTGAGATAGCCAAGGAAAAGGGGATCGATGGCATACACGTCAAGGTGCGCGCACCTGGCGGTAACGGGTCCACTTCCCCCGGTCCTGGTGCTCAGGCGGCGATAAGGGCACTGTCCCGCGCCGGGCTAAGGATCGGACGCATTGAAGACGTGACTCCCATCCCACACGACGGTACCAAGAAGAAGGGTGGACGCCGGGGTAGAAGGGTGTAAAGGGGCGTTCTATGCACGTCAAGATGTTAGAGCTGATGGAGACCAGGGCCAAGTTCCTGATCACCGACGCCAGCCCGGAGAAGGTCAACGCCCTCCGCAGGGCTTTGATGATGGACCTGCCCAAGATGGCCATCGACGACGTGGAGTTCCTACTTGGTTCCATCCGGGACGAGGAAGGGAACGAATACGAGAGCGTCAGCCCGGTCTTCGATGAGATCGTGGCTCATCGTCTCGGATTAGTACCCATCCCCACCGATCTGGAGCTTTTCGGCTTCAGGGACCAATGCTCCTGCGGCGGCGAAGGCTGCCCCAACTGTACCATCATGTACAAGCTGGAAAAGCGCGGTCCATGCGAAGTGTACTCCGGGGACCTGGATTCCCTGGGTGGCGACGCCTACCGGCCTAATGACGAGCTTATCCCCATTGTCCGTTTGGGTGAGAGGCAGGGCATATTGGCCTATGCCACCGCTGAACTGGGCATCGGGCGCAAGCACGCCAAGTGGCAGGCGACTCACGGAGTGGGTTACAAATATTATCCCACCGTGACCATCGATCAGGACAAGTGCGACAACGGTGGAAGCTGCATCAAGGTCTGCCCCAAGCAGGTGATGAGCTTCAAGGACCGCAATGTCCAGGTGATCGACAACGATGCCTGCGTTTTGTGCGGAGATTGCATCAAGGTCTGCCGCACCAACGCCATCTCCGTCGAAGGTTCGGAGGAATCGTTCCTGTTCGAGTTCGAGACCGATGGGTCCTTGAGCGCCCAGGTGGCTTTGGCTAAGGCTCTGGAATCATTGGAGAACACCTTCGATGAGTTCAGAGAAAAGATCGCTTCTCTGGAGATCTAAAACCACATGATCAAGGTGGCCGTCAGGCCACCACCATTCCATTTTTTCTGCAATTAAAGATACTGACAGACAGGGACTCGACAGGATCAGAAATCTTCCAGTTTCGAGGTCGCCTTGACCGTACTGGCCTCGGTCTCCTCCGGTGGTCTCAGCTCAACAACTGTCGTCACCACTTCCCCACCGTCCTCACTGAACAGGTCCAGGGTGGTATTGCTATTTCCTGCATCCTCCTCCCCTTTCTCACCGAATATGGAAGTGATGGAGCCCTCGATCAATCGTATGCGTTGCTGTGTGTACTCCGAAACCCCATAATCTCGACCGATCTTGCTTGTGACGTTCAGGTACTTCTTTACGCTGGCCTCATAGACGGTAAGGTTCAATTTATGGCCACAGTAGCAATGCCCGCTCAATGGCACCCGACGGTAGCTTTCGCCGCATTTGGTGCAGCGAAACTTCTGTCCTGAGAAGCTCTTCAGGTTGCCAATGAGGTCTGGAAGAAAATGTTTGGTGATGACCCTATGGACCACATCGGACTCGTCTACAGCCCGCAATCTTTTTGCCAGTTCGACCTGGGCGGTCATCTTGTCCATCATGCTATCCAAGGTCTTGTACGCCGATTCCGCGGGACCTTCGGCAATGTCCATGGTGTCATGGGTCATGCCGAATCCTTCGTACTGCAGCAGGGACTTGATGCGATCGGAGACCATGTCCATCACCCCCTGTACCTCCCGTGGGTGGCGAAACTCCACGCTGGCGCGGTAGAACTCCAGGGGGTATTCCCAATGGACATCGATGTTCTGGGCCTCCTTGTCCACTTCGTTCGGGTCCAGGCGAATGGCCAAGACCAAGGGGGCGTCCATCAGACCACCGCGACCCTTTGGTAGGTAAGAGCGGGAGAAATTGAGCAGACCGTCCATGAGGAGCATGACACTATCCTCATCACCATCGGCATTACGCCTTTTAGCCGCATGAAAGAACGGGTGTCCGAAGCAAACGCTGGCCCGGGTGAATCCGATGATGCGGCAGAGTATCCCTCCCGATGTGTGAGGGGCGAGTCCGATGCCAAGATGACCGACGATATCCTCTTTGGTCAGTGCGTTGTAATACCTGGGCATGCTGTAGAACCTCTCCAGCAGGTCGTCCAAAAATCCGGCAACCCTCACCAGGAATTCCCCGCAGGAGATCGATGGCACTATGTCCTGCACCTTCAGCTCGCAGAGCTGCTCAGGATCATTCAAGGGTTGGTCGAACACATCCCTTTCGTATCCGAGCTGGTGGGCCTTCTCCACGCTCAACCCGATCTCACGAGGTCGAAAATGTGTAAGAGGTATGTCCGTCAGGTCGAAACGGATGGTGCCGTCCTTGTTGACGTAGATCTCATATTTCCTCCGCAAGATCCCCTTCTCCAAAGGTTCTGGGCAACAGTCCTTAGATTGGAGCTCTCGCACCCCTTTGAACTTGGGCAGTATGGAACGCTCTCCCAAAATCCGTTTGGCCTTCTCCAGTTCTTCCTTCACATTCACAGGGACCACTTGAGGCGCGCCCACCGAGACGGTGTGTCCGCCGCAGGGGCATCGGTAATACACTCGGAACTCTCCGCATTGCTGGCATTTCCTGACCCCCAGCTTGACGGTGACATTGTCCTTTTCAGCAGCTTTTTCCATGAGGCGCTGATTTCCGCCGGAGAGACCAATCGGGAAGATGGTGTGCGAAGGGGTCTTCATCCCCCGGTCCTTGGCCTTTTCAGGTCTGGCCATGCGGGAGCCTATGCGGGTCACCGAACGGGGATTGACCTTAACCCCGGTGCATCGGGAAACAGCATCCATCACCGTCTCACCTTCCAAGATCGTCTGGTCGGAAATTCCGTCCGTTCCTAACAATCCCAGGCCGGCCAGCAAAGGTTTGGCATATCTCTCCAATTGCACTTCCCCTTCCCGAACCACGTGTAGCGCCCCCAGAAGTTCCAGGGAGCGTTTGGGGGTTAGGTCCAGTGGGATATGCAGCAACGTGCCATCCCAGGTCCCGTTCTCCAGAACGAACGTACGCAGGGCCAGCAGTTCCGCCATTGGAAGATCGTACCAGAAGAGATTGAATTTAGGATGTAGCGGGACACCGAACTTTAACGAGGTGGCCAAGGCCTCATCGAAGTCCCGCGGGTCCTCCCAACCGGGGGGCAGCTCTCCTTCGTTAGCACCCCTAAGCTCCGCGCGGTGCCACTCGATGTCATAATCCCCGGGTACAAGCACATGGTTGTTCTCCACGAACTCCCCGAAAGGCAGTAGTATCTGCCCCACGTCAATGATCTCCTCTACCCTTCCCTTGAACGGCAGAAATTCCTGCACCGTGTTAGTTTGGACCAGATCTCCATTCTCCAGCAGCAGTATCGGTCCTTCAAGACGATCGCAAGGGGTCACCGCCCCAGCCTTTCCAGGCCTTTCGATCTTGATCTGGGTGCCGATCGCCAAAAAATCATCCAGGGCGAACATGGTGGCTGGACTGATAGCGATGGCCGCCAGACCGGTGGTCCTTCCTCTTCCGTATCTAAGTCTGAAACCACCCGGACGCGAGGGGTGGCCTATCACCGGTCTTCCGGCCACGATATCCTTGAGATACTTGTAATCGGGGGATATCTTGCCCTCCTTCCCCTCCTTCCCCTCGCCCTTCTTCATCCTGATATAATCGCCCAGGAAGTCCCATCCTTCCAGGCCTAGTTTTTTGACGTGCTTCTCCAGCTTGGGGGCTTTGAGGCAAAGGCCTTCGGCGATCACCAAGCACACCCCACCACGAACGCAGTTGGTCTCGATCCGAGGAAGATTGCGGTAGCCGGAGATCTCCTGGTCCTCGGTTCTTTCCCCGTCCACACACACCGGGCAGTGGCGGTAGATGATCTCGATCTCCTCGTTGTTAGGAGTGTACTGCAGATGCTGGCATTGTCTGTAAAGAGGGATCTCCTCCTTCAAACGCTCCACCTCGCCGTGCGTTGGATGATACACTCCGATACCAAACTCCCTACGCACCACGTCAGCTATGAGCACGCTCATGGCCTGACCGGTGCCTCCGGCAGCCCTTATAGGGCCGTTGAAGAACAATGAAAGATACTCGGAACCGTCATCGTTCTGGTTGATCTTGACCCCAGCGATGCCGACGATAGGTGCCACCAGGATCCCCTCGGTGAGAACCGATAGTCCGACGCGCACAGCGCGTTCAATGGCCATCTCCCTGCCTTCCTGGGCGGTGACAGCTTCCCGGGCCAGTTCCTTGGCGATGAAAAGTGACACCTCTTCCCGGCTCTCGATGCGGCGGGATATCTCCCTAATACGCTCCGCCACGCCTTCAACATGCCAGTCAGAAAGCTGTTTTTCTACCCGGTCTGCTAGGTCCTCGGCCTGTGGGATCTCTACCTCAAGACTAGGGTCCAGTCCTTTGGACCGGGCCTCAACGGCCATGGAGTAGCAGCGCTCGTTCTCTCGAAAGAGCTCGGAAAAATAATGGCGCATTGACTTGCTGCACGCCAATTCTTGCAAGGGCACCCCGTTCAACTTAAGGAGAGGGAAAAATAAAACATTTGCCCTCAGAACATTGGCTCTGGTTTTTCAAGGTGCTTGATGGAATCAAGTAAGGCGGTCATCACTTCTTCGACCCCTTGACCGGTGGCCGCGCTCATCTTGAGCCGGTCTGAGCCGGAGTCCAGGATGTCCAACTTGTTCTCCACGATCAGGATGGGAAGATCTGGGAAGGTGATCCGCACCGATTCCAGCAGCTTCATCTGGCTTTCCATGTGATAACCGCAGGTCTCCGTAGGATCAAGGATGAACAATATGGCGTTAGCCAGGTGCTTCAAGGCAGTGATGGCCTGCATCTCGATACGGTTGCGTTCCACCAGCTCTCGGTCCAGAAGGCCGGGGGTGTCGATCACCTGATAGCGGCGTGTTCCTACCTGATGCATACCGACCGCGATCCCCTT
The DNA here is from genome assembly GCA_035527755.1 of Methanomassiliicoccales archaeon. NCBI lineage: Archaea > Methanobacteriati > Thermoplasmatota > Thermoplasmata > Methanomassiliicoccales > Methanomassiliicoccales archaeon. The sequence goes on from DATKZX010000008.1 coordinate 95,469, forward strand.
GGTGGTGAACGGATAGGGAGCCACCTCTGGCTCGGCAGCGGATATCTTTGATAGGAACTGGCTCTTTCCCACGTTGGGAAAGCCGGCGATGACCAAGGTGAGAAATTCGTCGTTGAAGTCCGGCACCTTACGGAACTCGTTTCGAGCAAATGTAAGGAACTCCAGATCGGGCGATACCTTTTTTACGACCGATGAAGCGCGGCCGTAGAAGGCCTTGCGAAAAGTATCGGCAGATTGCACCGATGAGGAGGTCATGACCTTGCTGGTATACTGTTTCTGCAGTTCTTTGACCTTGCCCGCCGCCCAATCTAGGTTGGACAAGGATTTCTTCAGTTTGTCCACCCCCACGGTGACCTCGATCATCTCGGCCAGGAAATCGTCCCTGTTGTTGATGCTTGGGAAGACCTTGACATACTTGTGCAATGTCGACGAGATCACGTCCGTCGCGGAAGCTATTCGAGCCATGGACTTGCGCTTGACCATGTCCGTCTTGACAGGACCTTCCTTGTCAATCTTGTTCAACTTACGGAAGGCCTTATCTAAGATCTCCTCCGAAGTGAGAATGGTGGGAATGCGTTTCCTGAGATTGTGCACGATTCGTCACAAAGTAAAGGTAGTTTATAAAATATGGCTCATAGTATGATTTTTGAGCTCGAAACAGGGCCGCGTCTGTTTCTAAATGGTAGGGAGATAATGGATGCGGAGTATTACCGCACACTCTCCGCGGTTCGCTCCGCAGGGGTACATGAGGCGGAAGTCCTGTTGGGGGTATCGTCCACCACCGTTCGACGGCGGTTGCGAAAATTGGAGGAACGACTGGGTCAGCCAGTCGTCGAGAACGGTCAGATCAATCAGACTGGATCGGACCTTCTCAAGCAGATGGAAGATCGGACCAGTCAGCTGGAAGAACAACTGGTCAACCTTTGGCGCAAGCCTACGCTGACCTGTGATGGATTGGTCATTTCCAATAATAAAATATTACTTGTGCGCCGCGGTAAAGAACCGTTCAAAGGGACCTACGCTCTGCCTGGAGGTATTGTGGAGTACGGGGAGAGCACCGAGCATTGCGTGGTACGTGAGGTGGGGGAGGAGACCGGTCTACGCACCGAGGTAGTAGGTTTACTGGAGGTTTCCTCGGTCCCGGGCCGCGATCCCCGTGGCCATTTCATTTCTCTGCTTTATGAGCTGAAGGTCGTCGGCGGCGAGCTAGCAGGAGGTGATGATGCGGACTCGGCCGAGCTTTTCCCGCTGGATGAGCTACCTCCCCTGGCCTTTGACCACGGACAGCTTATAAAGGAAGCTCTGGAGAAAGTAACGCAACATTCTTTATAATCGCCTGGATGAATATAGAGAACGATGGGGCAGGACGACCTGGACCAGACCATCCTTCGTATCTTACAGGACAATGGTAAGATCAGCATTGAAGAGATAGCCGATATGCTGGGCCGTTCACCCTCGACCGTCCGGGACAGGATCCGACGAATGGAGGACGAACGATTGATTTTGGGATATTCTGCCATCGTAGACCTGGAACAATTGGGGGTGGACGCCGAGGCGGTGGTCTTCGCCGAGATCGACATCGGGTTGGAGGGCAAGGCCATCAGCGCTCTTTTGTCCATGAGTAGTGTCAGCGAGGTCATGAAGGTGACCGGGGAGCCGCGCCTTATGTTCCGGGTAAGGGCTTCCGATCGCAAGGAATTGTTGAGGTATCTGGATAAGAACATACGTCCTTTGGGTTTCCGGCGTCTGGATGTAAGACTTGTTCTGGACCGCACTGTGAGATACCCCGGTTTCGTTTGATGGCATTGTCTTAATTATTTGGCATTTTGTAACCTCACCAGATGCAGACCGCCACACTATTGGCCTTGCTTATCTTCCTGTTCACATATTCCCTGATATCGATACGCAGGGTCAGGGGCGTGAGCATCGACAGACCGGCGGCAGCTCTCTTCGGAGCGGCATTGATGATCATCTTCGGTCTATTGCCAGTGGAACAGGTCCTGGGAGCGATCGATCTGAACATCATCGCTCTACTGCTGGGAATGATGATCATCGTCTCTTGCTTGGAGATAACCGGCCTGTTCGAGCGAATGTCCTACCTCATAGTAAGTAAATGCCGGGACCAGTTCACCCTCTTATGGGTGATGATGGGCATCACCGCATTGCTGTCGGCGCTCATCCTGAACGATACCGTAGTGCTGATGCTCACTCCCATAGTCATCAAGGTCTGTCGTTCCATAGAGACCAATCCAGTGCCATTCCTGATCGGTGAGGCCTTGGCGGCGAACATAGGGAGCGTGGCCACGGGGGTGGGGAATCCTCAGAACGCCTATATCGTCATTCAGTCGGGGATCACCTTCCCCGACTTCGCATTGGCCTTGACGCCTTTGGCGGTCATATCATTGATTATCGCGGTGCTTACGGTGGCCTTGGTCTTTAGGAAGAACGTTTTCGATGGGAAAATAGGGGAACCCAGGGTCATCGACCGCACCCTATCTCTGAAAGGGGTGGCCAAGCCGAAATTGGAAGCCCCGTTCTTTTTGGTGATGCTCGTCCTCATCGCGGTGTTCATCGGTTTCGTCATCTCCCCCTGGTTGAAAGCCCCCATATCCATCATCGCCTTCGTGGGGGGATGTTTCCTGATGTTGTCACTGCCTCTGATAAAGAAGGACACCGGTACGACCCTGATACTGCGCGGCGTCGACTGGACGCTTCTTTTATTCTTTGTCGGTCTTTTCATTCTGCTCAAGGGGGTGGAGACATCCGGGCTGATGACGCTCCTGCTCGATTCCTTCGAGGGCATAGGTGCGGGCGTAGCGGGGGTGACCGGGCTGACGATCGTTTCCGCGGTGCTCTCAAATTTGATCAGCAATGTACCTGCGGTCATGCTGCTGGCCCCGACGATCCCGGCGGGCAATGACACCTTGTGGTTAACGTTGGCTTCCAGCTCCACACTGGCCGGCAACGCCACCATCCTGGGGGCTGCGGCCAATATCCTAGTCGTGGAGAAGGGATTGGGGATGGGGGTAGAGGTTCGTCTTTGGGACTTCGTCAAGGCAGGGGTCCCAGTGACCCTGATCACCCTGCTGGTGTCCATTCTCCTTCTGGGAATATGAAAATCAGGAAAAAGGTTTGGAAAAAGGTGAGAGTTGTCAGATGGTCGCTCTCATCATGGAGGTCTATATCTTCTTGGTGCAGAACCACCAATCGTAACAATCCTTGCCCTTACCGACGTTCTTCTTCCTCTCCATAGCGGTCTTATAGTCGCTGGGTGGAGGAATGATCACCCGGTCGTGCAGGAAATCGTTGTTAGGCCAGTTCTCCGGGGCGGCCACATGGTTCTTGTCGGTGAACTGCAGTGCCTTCAAGGCCCGCAGCACCTCGTCGATGCTCCTTCCGACCTCCTGAGGGTAGTAGATGATCAGGCGTATCTTTCCGGTGGGGTCAATGATGAACACGGCACGTACGGTGTTCATACCGCGGCTAGGATGCACCATGCCCAATCTTATGGCCACCTTTCCTATGTCATCAGCGATGATGGGGAAGGGGATCTTGACGTTCATGTTTTCCTCGATCCACTCCACCCATTTGATGTGGGAGAAGACCTGGTCAATGGACAGGCCGATCAACTTAGCCCCGACATCCTCAAAATCGCAGTTCTTCTTGGCGAAGGCTATGAACTCCGTGGTGCACACCGGGGTAAAGTCTGCCGGATGGCTGAACAGGATCATCCATTTGCCAGCGAAATCCTTGGGGATGTTCATCATTCCATGAGTGGTCTTGACCACCATGTCAGGGAGCGGATCCCCGATCAGGGGCATCCCTCCACTAAATTCTTCTTCCATTTCGCACATTGATATCACTGATTGTAATACCCACCCCCGCATTATTTAATGATTATTTTCGGTCCACTGATATGAAAAACGAACCCAGTATCCTTTTTCCGGTACACTTCGACACGTCATTCTAATAATTTATCCTATTTGGGTCATGCTAATCCTATAATGGAAATAAATTTCAAATATGCAAACATCCATTGGATAAATCATGACACTAGCCACTGACCTTTCGCTGGCATTCATCGTCATCGGGGTGCTAATGCTCCTAGTGGAGCTCAGCTCACCTGGGTCGTTCCTATTGGTGCCGGCCACTGTGCTCTTGGCATTAGGGGGCATAGGGCTACTGTTCCCTGACCTGTTACTGACATGGTGGTCCCCCTTGGCGGCAATTATCATAGTTGTCCCGACCACGTTGTTGACCATCAAGCTCTATCAGCGATTAGCTCCGCCTGCACCGCCGCAGACCACAGTAGCGACGTCGCTGATAGGCATGCGGGGCATTGTAGAGGTCGAGGTGAACCCCGACACACTTCGGGGGAAGGTCCGCATATCCAATGCCATCTGGAGCGCCACCTCTGATCGTACCATCATGGTCGGCAAGAGCGTCAAAGTAGTTCGGAGCGAGGGAGTCCACGTTACGGTGGAAGAGGTCTAATGATCAAATTAACGAGGAGATAATCATGGCAATAGGTCCTGAAATATTGGGTTTGTTGATGTTGGCAATTATAGCGGCCATCGTCATAGTGGTAAATGGAGTGAAGATCATCCGGCCTTACGAGCAGGCCATTTACATCAGATTGGGAAGTTATATCAAGATACTCAATCCCGGGTTCAATTATGTAGCACCGCTGATAAACGAGACGGTCAAGATCGATCTCAGAACAATGGTGCTGGACGTTCCTCGTCAGGAGGTCATCACCAAGGATAACTCGCCGGTGAACGTTGACGCCATCATCTATGTGAAGGTGGTAGATCCCAAGAAAGCCTTCTTCGAGGTCACCGACTACCGGTTAGCCACCGTATATCTGGCACAGACCACCCTTAGGTCCATCATAGGTGACATGGACCTAGATGAGATACTCTCAAATCGTGAGAAGATCAATCTGAAGCTCAGGGACATCTTGGACGAAGCCACCGATCAATGGGGTGTCAAGGTGGAAGCGGTGGAGATCAGGGAGATCGACCCTGCCCCGAAGGTCAAACAGGCCATGGAGGAGCAGACCTCCGCCGAGCGACTGAGGAGGGCGGCCATATTGAAGGCTGATGGTGCCAAGACCGCCGCCATCCTGAACGCCGAAGGTGAGAAGCGCTCCCGTGTTCTGCAAGCCGAGGGTCTGCGGCAGTCCAAGATCCTTGAGGCAGAAGGTGAGCGGTTGGCCATCATTCTGGAAAGCCAAGGTGAGGCTCAGAAGCTCAGGATATTAAGCGTGGGCGCCAGCACATTGGACGCCAAGGCTCTGACGGTCCTATCATTGGAGGCGGTCAAGAAGCTGGGGGAGGGGCAGGCCACCAAGATCGTGCTGCCTTTCGAGATCACCAGGCTGGTGGAGGGCATCTCCGAATACATTGGCGGGTCCAAGAAGGTGCCGGAGCGCGAGATATCCAAGATGGAGGACATAGAGAGGTCTATCGGCACGGCGGAGCACATGTTAGGTCCGATCCCCACTCAAGAGGAGCTTCGCATGGACCAAAAGAAACTGGAAGAGGACATGGCCAAAGACCGTCGGGAAGCCGAGAAAATAAAGGCCCAGAGCCGATCCAGTGGCTGAACCTCTTTCAAACCATTTCCTTTTTTTAATTTTTATAACACGAAGGGTTCCCGTTGGATAATAATATCCGACTAGGGTCGGTGTCGCTGCACTTGACGGAAGATGATGTAACCACACACAATGATCGCGACCATCATGATCGGCATCAGATATATCCAATCCCAGCCCTGGTCCAGGGATCTGATGTCGATGGCGTAAAGGGTGGTCAGGGCGACGAGCTCGGCTTGATCCTGTAGCTGGTCCTTGTTGATCCAATCCGTGTCCTGGACCCCCGATATGGAATCGGATGGGGTGTGAATGTGACCACGTATGGATCCGGTCGAACTTTCATATATGGTGATGGGGTAGGAACAGAACAGCATGGAGCTCACGACCCCCTGTACACCATGGAGGTCCAGGTCCTCTTGCCAATACCAATTATAGGTCTCGGCGACACCAGCGGGGTTCAGGAAGGAAGAGTGATCCGAACCAGTGATGTCCTCCACCACATATGAGCTGTTCAACTGTTGCGCCGCAATATCTGCCAGTGAACTTAGGTCAAAGTCCCCTGAAGGACCCGGGTCCGTTACCTGCAAGGTCTGAGAACCGATGCAGTCCACTATGAGGGCCGAAACAATATCGGCCATTTCATCACGGTGGGCGTTCACATAATTGATGGAACCGGCCAAACCAAGCTCCTCACCCGCAAAGGCAATGATCCGAAGACCATGCTGCATTTCAAATTTCCCGGAATCCATGGCCTGCTGGACCATCCTGCCTATCTCCAACAACGTAGCTACGCTTGCGGAATTGTCGATGTAGCCTTCACACATGACCGTGTCGTAATGAGCTCCCAGAATAACGTACTGGCTCGAGCCGGAGGATGATGGAATGTCCGCGATGATGTTGCGATGCTGACCTTCTGTGATCCGCGATCGTATCTCGATACTCACCCGGAGCTCGGAATTGTTATGGGCAAGTTCTTTCAACATATGTCCCTGGGTATAATTGAGCGAACCTACGGCGATGTTCAGGTCCCAGAACACCGGGCCAACGATACCGAGGGGCCTCCCTCCGGTGGACGACTGGGAGTACTCCTCGGCGTAGCTCATCCAAGAATACCAATAGAAGAATATGATAGCTACCGGAGGTTCGGACTCCAACTTCTCCTTGAACACCTGTTCCCAATTAGGTGACCATCGGACCTCTCTTCCCATCATAAGGACCTTTCCGGTGGTGTTGATGGAATTCCAGGTGTCCCTGTCGATGGGCATTCCCCCGACCTCTGAGGAATAACTGATATGTGGCAGGGGTAGAGTGACCAATTCGTAAAGGGCCCCATCAACGGGGGTGGGCATACTATACCCATCGGCATTGAACGACTCCAATTCCAACGCGTCTTCGGTAGTAGATATGTTTCCGTCAATGTCGTAGAACATGGTCGGTGAAGATAATAGGTTCCAGATAGGCAGATCAAAGCTCTCTTCATGAACCTGCAGACCGTAATCCTGGAACTGGTCTCTGATGAGGTCGGCGGCCTCGTTCGCTCCCTCCGACCCGCTCACGCGATACGCGTTATGGCTAGACGAGATCGTGCACAATCGTTCGGTCTGATCGATGACGTTCTGACCATCCCAGCTTTCGAGTATCTCCGAGGTGATATCCACTGGATCACCAGCAGCTGTCCGACTTGACAACGATAAGCCCAGTCCTGACGAGAACACCAGTAATGAAGCCATCAATAAGGCTGGTAGGCATCTTCCATCCATGGGATCATATTTTCATTATTTGTGCGCTATATTACAATATTGAACGATAGCTGCGTCCGATTCAATTTATCATATGACCATCGGTACCCGATAAAAATATAATATGGGTGGTGAGGGGGACCATTCTCGTCACTTCATTTTTCCTTCTGGGATCTTGATCGAGAATACGCAGCTATCGTCCCCGGCAAGTACGCTTTTCAGTACGTCCACTTCAACTGGCTCATCGAATATGACATCCCAAGGTAACTTGGTGAAGCCCGCGCTGCAATAGCAGAACGATGAGGATATCTTTGGCATACCCTTCTTGATCGCCGATCTGACCAGGGGACAATGGCAGTAATGATATCTGCGTAATTGGGGGTTCCTTTCGGTGTAAAACCGCTTGGGATCAAAAGGTACCTTTTCGCAGATTATACGGTCACCTTTGCGGATGCCGGTCTGCAACCTCTGGTCGGAGACAACGTGGTCCACGAACTCTTTGGTGACCTCCTGCTCATACCAGACCTTGCCCGTCCGGAGGCAGTCCTTTAGCTCCTTGACCAGATCCTGATGCTCTTTGATCAGGAACTCGTCCAGGGAGGAAGCCTCTTCGAACCTGGCCTTCTTTCCCGAAAACGATTCTTTTGGTATCTCATGATAGTTCCAAGTGAGTACGGACCGGCATTGATCGGGAGTTAGCTCGTTCTCCATGCGCTCTATTATCCGGTGGGTCAGATGAGGATATTCTTCGGGAGGTGTTCCGAGGGGCGGTTTATCGAACCCGAAGAACACCGCCTCCTTGCGGCTCTCTCCCATCATCTCTCCCATCCTCCTCTCCATCAATGGGAGGATGTCATAGGAGTTCAGGATGGTGGCTAAGTGGATGAAAAGGTCTGGTCTGTCACAGAAGGCGCAATATCTGGCCACAGCTACGAGATTATCAGGAGAATTCTCACCCTTTTCGATCAGCTGGGCTAGAAAATCGTTCATGAGATCGATTTCACAGTCATCGATGCAGTGATCAAAGGAATCGATGTATCTCTCGAAATCCTTGACGTTTGTGACCATTGCCCCGATCCGACCTGCCTCGACCTTCTTCCCCTTGAGATATTCCTCGTACCCTTCTTTGACCATTTATACCCTGGAGAGTGTATCGTCCTACTGGGGAATATCATTTGGCATTCTCCGTTGATAAGCAAAATTTGGAAATGGTGGATGATCGAAGGTGGATCGTTCAGTTTTATAATGGGTTATTACCCCTGTTATGTTTCTAATGCATCGCTCCCTTTGGTCATCGCGACAGAGGTCCGCGCCTCTAACAGATAAGATCGTGATGAAAAATCGCTATGGGCCACTCTGCCTACAATGAACGATCTCGTTCCCACAGATCCACTTGGATAAGGATCTTAAGAAAAAAGTGGACGGGCCGGGATTTGAACCCGGGACTTCCTGCTTGCAAAGCAGGCGATCTTCCGAGCTGATCTACCCGCCCAGTGTGGCCGCATAAATGAAATATAAATAAAAAGGTTTCGTGCTCAGCGGCATATCGCACCGTTGGAGGCCCCACCGACCATACGGCGGTATTTTGCCAGCACCCCGGTAGGATGCCTATCGACCAGCTTCACCTTGGCCAGGCGTTTTTCGATCTCTCCTTCCGGGACCAATAGTTCGATCTTTCGCCCGGGGATATCTATGGAGATACGGTCACCATTCTGGATGGCGGCGATCGGTCCTCTGTCAAAAGCCTCCGGGCAGACATGTCCGATACACGGTCCCCTGGTGGCCCCCGAGAAGCGTCCATCGGTGATGAGCGCCACTGAATCTGACAGACCCATTCCAGCAATGAGACTGGTGGGGGAGAGCATCTCAGGCATGCCTGGTCCTCCTTTCGGTCCTTCGTATCTGATGACGACCACATCGCCTGCCTCGATCTTCCTAGCGGAGATGGCGGCGTGTGCGTCCTGCTCGGAATCAAAGACCTTGGCCTTACCGACGAAGGTCATCATCTCCGGGGAGACAGCGGCCTGTTTCACAACCGAGCCTTCCGGAGCTATGTTACCGTAGAGGACCGCTATGCCCCCTTCCTTGTGGAACGGGCGTGAGAGTGGCCGGATGATCTCCTCATCAGTTATTATGGCTCTATCTGCGACCTCCCTGATGCTGATCCCGTTGACCGTCATCTCGTCGTATAGCTCGTTCCGCAAACGCTTAAGCATGCCGGGGACACCGCCGGCCTTATCAAAGTCCTTGATGTAATATGGGCCGCTCGGTTTGATACTGGTAAGATGAGGGACGTTCCTGGATATCTCATCGAAATCCTTAAGGTGGACCTCCAGGCCGAAATCCGCAGCAATGGCCGGTATGTGCAGGGCAGTATTGCTTGAACCCCCGATGGCCATGTCCAGAATGATGGCGTTCATCATGGACCCCTTTCTTACGATCTTGCGGGCGTTCATTCCTTCTTTTACAAGTTGCACTATTCTTCTGCCGGTCTCCCTGGCCAACTCTTTCTTTCGAGGATCGGTGGCCAGCATGCTGCCGCAACCGCTGATGCTCATGCCCATGGCCTCGGTCAGGCATGCCATGGTGTTGGCCGTGAAAAGTCCGGAACAGGCTCCCTTTCCCGGGCAGGCGCAACGTTCGATCCTTAGGACCTCCTCTTCGGCCATCTTCCCTGCCTTGTTGGCACCCAAGGCTTCGAACACGCTCTGTAGGTCGAGCGGGCGGCCATCCATCTCCCCTGGCTCCATGGCCCCACCGGTAAGAATAATGGCTGGCAGGTCCATTCTTCCGGCAGCCATCAACATGCCAGGGGTGATCTTGTCACAGTTTGTGACACCGACCCAGCCGTCCATGCAATGAGCCTGCACCATGATCTCCACGCAGTCGGAGATAACATCGCGAGAGACCAGAGAATAGCGCATTCCCGAGTGTCCCATGGCCACTCCGTCGCATACGCCGGGTACTCCGAAGGTCAGGGGTACCCCTCCCGCCTCGATGATACCTTGGCGGACCTCTTCGGCCAGTTCATTAAGGTGGATGTGACCTGGAACTACGTCGTTCCAGGAGTTGGCGATACCGATGAGCGGTTTCTCCATATCTTCATCGGTCAGACCGGTGGCTCGCAATAGGCTGCGCTGTGGGGCCCGGTCCACCCCTTTCTTGACCGCATCGCTACGCATCGGCCTTGGGTATGCTCAACCGGATAAAATAAGTTCTCGGCCTAAATGTCACCGAACTCGATGTTTTCATCGGTGAACCTTCTCCGCAAGCTGTCCAGGTAATCGGTGACGATCTGATCGCGTCTGGCGATATCCCTTATCCAGATCTTGATCTCGACCAGAACCTTCTCTCCCTGAATATCCTTAATTATGATACTGGGGGCGAAGGTGGACATATCGATCCTCTTCTCCAGATATCTTCGGACGCTGTTGAGCTCGAATATCTTGGATACCTTCTTCTGCTCCTCCTCCCCCACGTGCGGAAGTATGTAGAGATTGTTGTAGGCCACGTCCAATACGATGACCTTGATGTGGTCAAAATTATGCAGAGAACGTAACCATACCGGAATGCGTATGGCCACGAAGCCGGCACGGGAATAGTTGATCACCTTGTTGGTGACCATAAAGGAGTTGGGAACGTACAGCAACCTGCCGTCCAAGTCCTTGAGGACCGTGTTCGTAAGGTTTATGTCCTTTACCCTGGCCATCCCGGTCAAGGGCAGGCCGGACACTTCCACCCACTCATCGACCCTGATCGGGCGAATGACCGAAAGAAGCAATCCGGCGAACGCGTTCATGAGTATCTGCTGGGAGGCCAGAGCGACCCCCAGACCTAATATGCCTAACGATGCTAGTAATGCGGCCAGGTCCAGTCCCAGTATCTCCCAGAATCCCAGGTAGACACCTGTAGTCAGAACCGCATACTGATAAATCCTGGCGATGGCCTTGGAATGATTATGTGCCAGATGCTCGTCCAATAGTCGCCTCACCAATATGTTGGTCCCCTTCGCTATCAGGATCGTGACCAGCGCTATGAGGACGAATGCGATGAGATCGGTGACGGACACCCCAAAGATAATGACCTCTTCCATCCTGGTTATGTAAGAGCGTCCGATTTAAGTTCCTTGCGTTCAATTAGGTTTTAGACCCGCCTTATCCAATCGGTCAAGGACCTCGTTCAGTATCTCCGAGATGATATTCTCTCGCAGCTGGATCTCTCTTATCCATATCCTGATGCTTAGCATCGTCCTGAGCGTCGTGACCTCGCTCACGAACACCTGTGGAATGAACTGGTCCATGTCGATCCTGTTGCCTAGGAGTTGCTTCAATTTTAGGATTCCCAAAGCGGTCTGTAAGGCGGAACGTTCCTCCCCCTGAACGTTCGGAAGGACCTTTTCGTGATCTTCCAGCACCTGCAAGATAAGTTCCATCACCAGTTTTCGATCGGCATCGATCGGAAGCGGAAACGGAATGTCGATCCTGACGAATCCGGATTGGGTGTAGTTGATCACCCGCGAGGAGATCAGAATTGAGTTGGGCACGATGGTGATACGACCGCCTGGGTCTCTGAGCGTGGTCTTGGTCAAGGATATGTCCACTACCCTTGCCGCCCTATTGCTAGCTACATCAGTGATCTCGATCCAATCTTCCATCTGTATACGGCGTTGGACCGCAACCATTATTCCTGCCACGAAGTTCTGAATTATCTGCTGGGACGAGAACGCGATGGCGATACCGAGGAGGCCCATCGAGGCCGCGAGGGCGGCGGTGTCAAGTCGAAGGCCGTAAAACACTCCGTATCCAACGCCCAGAAACAAAATGACATATTGGGCCAGATTGGCGAATATTTTAGAGATTTTTTTTCCTGTTCTAAGGTCCAAACCCCTTCTGACCAAAGCGTACGTACCTCTGGCTAGGGCCATTGTCAGGATCAGTATCCCGATGAAGAACAACACATCATAGATGTCGATGCCGAAGATCGTGGGATTGGCCACGGTAACGATTATAGGATATCGATTACAAAAACAGTAAGGTCAAAAATGAGAAGATATTTGGTAAAGGATTTTGATCTCAGGACCTGAGCACTATCTCGATGTTGACCCCGTCAGGGACTTGGATCCTCATCAGTTGCCTCAGGGCCCTTTCATCCGCATCCAGGTCGATGAGGCGCTTGTGTATGCGCATCTCCCACCTGTCCCATGTCTCGGAGCCCTCTCCGTCTGGGCTTTTACGGCAGGGTACCTGCAACCTCTTGGTGGGCAGCGGAATCGGTCCGCGAATAGCCACACCGGTGCGGGTGGAGATCTGCTTGATCTGCATACAGACACTGTCCACCTTCATAGGGTCGGTGCCGCTCAATGATATCCTTGCTCTCTGTGCCATAGGTTAATCCCCAAAATGGAAAGGGTGGAAAAGGGTTTACATCTCCTTCTTTTCAACATCGATGCACATACCAGCGGCCACTGTCTGACCCATATCGCGGATGGCGAACCTGCCCAGCTGTGGGAAGTCCTTCGCCTTCTCGACGACAAATGGCTTGGTAGGCATGACCTTGACGATCGCGACATCACCGGTCTTAAGGAAGGTGGGGTTCTCCTCTTTGACCTGTCCGGTCTTGGGGTCCATCTTCTTCATCAGTTCGATGAAAGTGCAGGCGACCTGTGCGGTGTGGCAGTGGAAGACCGGGGTGTAACCGACCGGGATTGCGGTTGGGTGGTTCAGGACCACGATCTGAGCCACAAATGTCTTGGCCACGGTGGGCGGGTTGTCGATCGGGCCGGCAACATCTCCCCTCTTAACATCGTTCTTGGCTATGCCCCTAACGTTAAAGCCGACGTTGTCGCCGGGCTTGGCAAAGGGCATAATCTCGTGATGCATCTCAATGCTCTTGACCTCTCCAACCTTGTTGGATGGCATGAAGATGATCTTCATTTCTGGCTTAAGAATTCCAGTTTCGACACGGCCGACAGGGACGGTCCCGATGCCGGTGATGGTGTATACATCCTGGATAGGCAGGCGCAGGGCCAGACCCTCTGTGGAGGCCGGTAGCTTCAGCTTGTTGAGGGCTTCAAGCAAGGTGTCTCCCTTGAACCAGGGCATGTTATCGGACCTCTTAGCGCAGTTGTCGCCCTTGTAAGCGCTTATGGGTATTACGGGGATGTCGTCCAGTTTAAAACCAACGGACTTCAATAGTGTGCTGATCTCCGCTTTAGCCTTGTTAAATGCGGCCTCGTCGAAGGCGGGCTTGACGGCATCCATCTTGTTGATGGCTATGATGATCTGCTTTACACCCAAGGTCTTGGCAAGGAAAATGTGCTCCTTGGTCTGGGCCTGGGGCCCCTCGATACCGGAGCAGACAACGACGGCGGCGTCGGCCTGGCTGGTACCAGTGATCATGTTCTTGACGAAGTCCCTGTGACCGGGAGCGTCGATGACGGTGAAATAGTACTTGTCAGTATCGAAACGCTTGTGAGACACATCGATGGTCACACCGCGTTCCCTTTCTTCCTTCAAGTTGTCCATGACCCAGGCGAACTCAAAGGTCGCCTTTCCCTTCTCGTCAGCCTGCTTTTTGAACTTTTCGATGACGTAGGGGTCGATAGCACCGGTGTCTAACAGCATTCTACCGACGGTGGTAGACTTCCCGTGATCTACGTGACCTATGAACACCAAATTCATGTGAGGTTTGTCAGCCATTTGTTTCCCTCCATTTTTTTTCTATATATATATGAGTTGGTTGCCTCTCGATATTATTCATTCTATATAACGGTTTTTCAAGCTCAGCCGGAATAGTAGCCTGCGTCGTAGGGCTGTGGGTGCAGTCCCTTTCTCTTTCGTATGTCGCCTACTACTTTTTCCTGCAGCTCTCCAGGGAGATTTACGAACCCTGAGTTCTCAGTAGACCACAAGGCCTTTCCCTGAGTGGCTCCACGGATGGCGCTAGCGAACCCGAACATTTCCGCAACAGGTGCCTTGGCCGTTATGATGGTGGCGTCATGTTCCTGACGGATGTCTTCGATGATCGACCGGCGTCCCTGCAGTTCGCGGGTCACATCGCCCATCATGTCTTGTGGGCAGTTGATGAAGACCTTCGTCATGGGCTCCAGCAGGACCCTTCCGGCCTGGCACATGGCGCCATAGATGCCGGATCGAGTGGCTGGGATGACCTGCCCAGGACCGCGATGGATGGAATCCTCATGCAGTTTAGCATCTACCAACATGATCTTCATGCCGGTGACCCTCTCGCCAGCCAATGGACCGAGGTTCATGGCCTCTTCGAAGGCCTGCTTGCACAATTCCATCGTCTCATGGAGATTCTGGATACCCTTGGTCGTGTCGATCAGAACATTGTTGTTCTTGAAGCACACGACGCCCTTTGCTTGGTCCTTGTCCAAACCTAGGTCTGAAAGCTGTTTCGCCAGGGCCTTCGGGTCCTTTATCTTGCCTTCGGTCTTGATATCGCCGGCCTTGATGGCCTCGATGACCGCTTCCTCTAAAGGTTCGACGACCATGTAGAACTTGTTGTGCTTATTGGGGGACTTGCCCTCGAACGGGCCCCCCCGTCCTTTCACATGCTCGCGGTAGACCACAATTGGAGCAGAGGCTTTGATCTCCACTTTGTAGTCGTTCACTATGCGATAGTTTGTGATCTCAAGGTGGAGCTCGCCCATGCCGGACAGCAGATTCTCTCCGGTCTCCTGGTTAATCTGTATC
This sequence comes from Methanomassiliicoccales archaeon, assembly GCA_035527755.1. NCBI lineage: Archaea > Methanobacteriati > Thermoplasmatota > Thermoplasmata > Methanomassiliicoccales > Methanomassiliicoccales archaeon. Next base: position 110,519 of record DATKZX010000008.1, read on the forward strand.
TGAATGGACGGGTCTGCCTTCCCAACGGTCCTCAGTACATCGACCAGCTTAGGCAGGTCCTTCATATGCTTAGCCTCTATGGCCACGGTGACCACAGGTTCGGTGTAGTGGGATATCTTCTCGAAAGGCTCCATATCCTTGTCGGAACTGCAGGTGGCGCCAGAGATGGCGTCCTTCAGTCCGGACAAAGCGACGATGTTCCCAGCCTCCACTTCTTCCACGGCGATACGGTCTGCACCGACGCTCATGGCCACGGTCTGCACCCGGTTAGGGTTCGGCATTCCTAGAATGAACATCTCCTGTCCGCGCACGACCTTGCCGGAGAACAACCTTCCCATGGCAACTTCGCCTGCGTGGGGGTCCATGACTATCTTGGTGCACATGAACGTGGTGGGACCTTGACGGTCACAGGTCATCATGGCCTTACCCACCACGGAGTCAAGATCTCCCTTCCAAATGGTTGGGATACGGATCTTCTGGGCTTCAAACGGGTCGGGCACATGGGTGATGACCATGTCCAAGAGCACTTCATGAACCGGGGACTTCTTGGCCAGTGTCTTCTGGTCCTCGTTCTTGCAGAAGTTGTAGACGTCTTTAAAGGAGATGCCGCTCTTCTTCATGTAAGGAACGGAGATGGCCCAGTTGTTGTATGCGGAGCCGAAGGCGACGCTGCCGTCCTCGACCTTTACCTGCCATTTCTTCCTAAGGTCCTCTGGCAAATTGGCCATGATCCTCTTGTTGACCTCGGTGATGATCTGAACAAAGCGCTGCTGCATCTCCTGCTCGGTGACCTTCAGTTCGTTGACCAAACGGTCCACCTTATTGATGAATAGAACCGGCCTGACCCTTTCTTTGAGGGCCTGGCGTATGACGGTCTCGGTCTGAGGCATGATGCCCTCGACCGCACAAACGAGAATGATACAACCATCCAAGGCCCTCATGGCCCTGGTGACATCTCCTCCGAAGTCTACGTGACCAGGGGTATCTATCAGATTGATCAGGTAATCCTTACCATCGCCGTGCCAGGTGTGAACCATCGAGGCGTTGGCCGCATTGATGGTGATGCCACGGGCCTGTTCCTGCTCGTCGAAGTCCAGCATCAATTGTTTGCCAGCGAGGTTCTCCGACATCATACCCGCCCCGGCGATCAGATTGTCGCTCAGGGTGGTCTTCCCGTGGTCGATGTGCGCGGCGGTGCCTATGTTCCTGATGAATTTTGGCGTCAGCATGATCTGCTGAGCCCTCTTGATATTGTCCTCTTTTCTGCCCATGATACCAACCTCAATATCAACGTGCCGAAGAGGCTACCCTTTCGATCTCTTCCTTCTTGGCCACGGAAAAGCTGTTCATGTCTCCCTTGGAGGCTAAGATAAGCTCATCGGCCAAGCAAAGTTCGATAGGCTTGGTATTCTTGAACGAGGAGTTCACCGATCCCTTAGAAATGTTACGGAGGGCTATGTCCAGCCGGCGCGACGGACCTACATCCACCGCTTTAGGGACTGAAATACCACCGAACTGCAGGCGAGTGATCTCCTCCCTCGGGGCTGCATTCTCCAGAGCATCGACCAGAACCTGTATGGGGTTCTTCTTGGTGCGTTCCTCTATGATCGCGAAGGCCTTCCTAGTAACGTTGTATGCCTTCATCTTCTTACCAGTGAAGACCTCGGTCCTCATCATGTTGTTGATCAGGCGTTCAACGATGTTGACCTTGGATTTGCCGAACCACTTGTTGGCGTGACGAGCGGAGGTATGTGGTACGGCGGTAGGGGTCAAGTCAATGTACTTGGCCAATCCTCCATCTCTAACCGTGACCTCACTGCTGGCGTACTTGCCGAAAAGCAGGATATTATCAAACTTGAAACTGCTCTCATCCACGAGAATCACCTAACTGGCTTCTCTTTTCTGCCCCTAACCAATTCGTTCAGGGAGACGTTGTTCACTTGTATGACCTTAAACCTGACGCCTGGAATGTCACCATATGAACGACCCATCCTACCTCCGATACCTTCCACAAGGACCTCGTCATGCTCATCGATGAAGTTTATGGCGCCGTCCCCAACCGCGAAAGCGGTGATCTGGCGGCCGTTCTTGATCAATTGAACCTTGACGCATTTTCTTATGGCGGAGTTTGGCTGTTTCGCTTCGATACCGACCTTTTCCAAGACGATGCCCTTTGCCTGGGCGGCGCCCTCTAGCGGATCGGATTTTTCTTTGAGCTTCAACAGCCTTCTCTTGTAAGACCTGTCGCTCCATCGAGCCTTTTGCCGATCATTCCTCAGCTTTCTGGCAGTGTATAATCCTCTTGCCAAGTATTTCACCTCAAATTCAGGAGCAGGCCCTCTATTACCGATTTTGTATATAAGAATATGGGATTGTAAGCAGGACTCAGAATATATGCTGGACACGAGCGGCTGGAGGCTTTCATCCTTGACCGGACTAGGTGATGTAGGATTGCTTCTTGTCAGGCGGGATGGGTCTCAGGACCCTCACCAATCGGCCTTGGGAGTCGTAACCATATACCATATAATAAAACAACCACCAATTGTTGAGCTCCAACATCATCATCCTGACCTTCATGGCATCGGCCCGGGGCGCCATTACCACCAACCTCAATTTCTGCTGCAGCACTCGACGATACTCATCCATGCGTCCTTTTTCCTTCCATGAGGTGGTGGTCTCCACGAATTCTCGGCCGATGAGGTCGCCCTGGAAGAAAAGGTCGATCTGGCCTACGCCGTCTGCATCTTCGGAGAAATGAGTCGCTATATCCGGATGCGGAAGCTCCGTCTCGATCTCCTTCATCCTTCTCTTGGCGACCTTTAGGATGATCTCGTCCACCATCAATTTCAAGGGAATGAAAGGGGGTGATATAATTTATCACTTAACGCGCGCGCGTTTCAAGCATTGCCCCTGGACTCCCCACGCACCAATGCCGTGGCCACCAGATGCGCCAACCGGACCGGCTCGGGGAGGCATCCTCGAACCAAACATCTCCTGACCGCATCGTCGGCGTCATCCTCCTCGATACCCGCTGATGCAATGAACAACCTCCCTGAGGGAATTTTCACGGGACGGACCTTTTCCTTGGAGACCATCGCCAATCTTCGTTCCCAATCTGGGAAATGTGCTTTCAGGGCGGAGGTGATGGAATTCATGTCCGGTTCGTCACGCGCAACTGTGACCACAGGTAGGTCGAGAGCGGTGCTAAGGGCGGAGATGTCCACAACGTTAAAACCCCCAAAGGCCACCCCGTCGATCATTATCATACGTACCTGCTCACGGAAACGGGAAGTGCTCACCATGCCGATTATTACCTCGTTCGCATCATCCCCATCTACGGCGCAGGAGGACACCAATACCCCTTCCACGTAACCGGGAGGGCAGATCAATACACCGACCAAGGGAACGGTTCCCTGCCCTTTGATAAAAGGACCATCGTCGATGCCAAGTATGCGGGCCTGTTCTTTCACTCACATCAACCCCAGGTGTCCGGTCACCCGGTCCACCTCGGCGTTCGGTGCAGGACCTATGCCCAGGCAGGTAGTGGTGTTTGGCGGAAGTTCCGTCATACCGGCGTCAGTGATGAGCGATGTCACCAGTCCGGCGTCCTCGGCCGCCTGTTTGATCCGGTACAGCTCGGCCAGGTCCTGAACCTTGACCACCACTTTCTTCTGCCCCTCGTTGTACCATCGTTCGAACTGTATCGTTTTTCTCTTCTTACTGCTAAGAGCACAGTTCACAGCGGCGTGAGCCACTTGTGCGGCCATCTTTCCCGGTGAGAGCTTCAGGTCCCTGCGGACCACTATGACCATCTTGTTATCGAATTCCATCTTGCCAGCCTCACACGTCACCGAAAGTTAGGGGGAATGACCGTTTCAAAGCGCGTTCCTGGTTCTGTTTGGCCATGGCGATCATTTTTTCCAGTTCCTCTGGTGTGTAATTAATGCAGATGGTCTTGCCGCAGATGGAGCATAGGAACTCCCGGCCTTCGGCGCAGTCCTGCACCTTGATCGAGATCAGTATCTCGCAATGGGGGCAACTCATGACAAAAGAGTCCACAGCATCACCGTGCCGCCATTCGCGGACGACAATATATCCCTTTCCCGTTATAACCACGTATCACATTTAATATAGGAAGATGAAATGAGACGCATATGTTAGAGATTATTCGCAGGGACGGCCTGGCCCGCATCTGCCGTCTGCACACCAGGAGGGGGGAGCTGGAGACCCCTTGTCTTCTGCCAGTGGTCAATCCCCGCCTGACCACCATCAAGCCCCGGGAACTTTACGATGTTTTCGGTTTCAGGGCGCTCATCACAAATTCATATATCATACGTAACGACCATCGTATCCGAGAGATCGCCCTGACCAAAGGGTTGCACGAGCTCCTCGATTTCCCGGGGGTCATCATGACCGATTCCGGTTCCTTCCAATCTCACATGTACGGGGAGGTGGACGTGAAGAATCAGGACATCGTAGAGTTCCAACGGGACATTGGGGCGGATATCGGAACGGTCCTGGACATTTTCACCGAGCCGGAATGGAGCAAAGAAAGGACCGCCGAATCAATAGAGGTCACCTTGGGTCGAACGGAAGAGGCCGCGGCTCTCAAGGGCGAAATGCTATTGGCCGGTGTGGTGCAGGGCTCCATCTACCCCGATCTCAGACAGATGTGCGCCCACCGTATGTCCGAGATGGCTGTGGACGTTAACCCGATCGGTGGCGTCGTGCCTCTTATGGAGACCTATCGCTTCGCCGAGCTGGTTGACGTTATCGTCGCTTCAAAGAAAGGATTGAGGGCCGATAGGCCAGTTCACCTTTTCGGAGCAGGGCACCCCATGCTCTTCTCGTTGGCCGTCCTATTGGGCTGTGACATGTTCGATTCCGCCTCTTACGCCAAGTTCGCCCGGGACGATCGGTTCATGTTCCTGGAAGGAACCTTCCGGCTAAGGGACATGAAGGCCTTGGAATGCAATTGCCCCGCCTGCGTGGGACATGATGTGGAGGAGATCCGCAAGATGCCCGACGACGAGAGGACACAGCTCATCGCCCGCCACAACCTGTGGGTATCCAAGATGGAACTGGAAAGAGTGAAACGGGCCATATTGGAAGGGGACCTATGGGAGCTGGTGGAAAGACGATGCCGCTCGCACCCGGCCTTGCTGGACGCATTGAGGTCGTTGGGCAAACATCAGGAGTTCCTGGAGAGGTACGAGCCATTAAGCCGCGAGCATGCCCTCTTCTACACCGGTTCGGAAACATTGAACCGCCCGGCCTTTCTCAGGTATCAGAAGCGGCTGAAAGAACGCTACGTTCATCCAAATACAGAAGTGGGGATCATCTTCGAAGAGCCGGAGAAGCCCTATTCTAGGACGATGCGATCGGTGATGGACTCCATTCTGGAGACCAATGACGCCCATTTCCAGGTCACCAGTCCTTTCGGACCGGTCCCAATAGAACTTGACGAGATATACCCGATCTCCCAATCGCTGTTCCCCAAAGAGAAGGACCAACAGACCAGGGAGCGAACCGACCGCCTGATGGAGGACCTGGCTCACCAACACACTCACAAACTGGGGGCCATCTGGGACGGGGAGGAGACCTTGGAGGTCCTAAAGATGTTCTCTCAAGGCAAGGGCGGTTTCAATATCGACATGGCCCGAGTGAAAGCTGTGGCCGAATATCAGTTCGGGAAGGGATCGGCGGAGGCATTGCTCAACGGACAGGTGTCGTTGGTCAAATCCAAGAACGTGGACCGCATCCGCAACGTGCTGGTTGACGGAGAGCATGTGGTATCGATGAGGGCCGAGGACGGTTTCTTAACCCTTCGGCCGGCCGGAGCTAAAAGATTGCTCGCAGGGATTCCAGCCCCGCGCATGCGCGTGACAGTGATGGACGATTCGGTGGAGTTCAACCGTCAAGGCAAGAACGTGTTCTGCGGTTTCGTGATCGATGCCGACCCGGAGATACGCCTGCACGACGAGGTCATGGTGGTGGACCAAAAAGATACCCTGATAGCAATCGGCCGAGCCCAGCTCACCCGCGAGGAGATGTTGGACTTCAGCAAAGGTATCGCGGTCAAGGTCCGGGAAGGGGCCTAATCCCCTTCCATGTCGGTGATCTCATCGGCCACCTTCAGGCAGGCCATGAGGTCTTCGACGGTGTGCAGTAGGGACATCAGGCCTTTTGCCTTGCATTCCACTTTGAGCACCGGGCCCTCCACCCAGGACTTGGCATGGTCCCCATTGTCCAGTTCCAATGAGCGGTTGATGTTCATGGCACGTTCTTCGCTACCCATGTCCAGCTCCAGTAGGCAGGTCGCTTCCACGAAAGGTCAATGCCTCCTCGCGGATAAATCATCTTTGTTATGCTAACCGCCTGTCGCCAATGGATAGGTTAGAAACCCGATCTGAGGATCGAGTGAAAAATGTGGTAGCCCCGTCCAGATTCGAACTGGAGTCGCCGGCTCCAAAGGCCAGCATGATTGACCACTACACTACGGGGCTCTAGGAGACCTCGATGCGATATCCCCTATTTAATTTTCAATATCGCTGAGGACAGACCCGTAAAAATGAGTGGGGGTGGCCGAGGTTATCTTTACACGGACCCTTTTCCACAACGGAAGTTCGTCCTGGATGACCACTAGGAGGTAGTCGTCCGTACGTGCCATGACGCTCTTTCCCCTTCCCTTCTCATCTACGAGCACGGAATATTCCCGACCGACCTTCGATGAGTTTATCTGCGAAGATATGTGGAATCTTAGCGCGCTCAGCTCCCTCGATCGCTCCTTTGATACAAGGCCGGGAACCTGATCCTCCAAGCCCTCGGCCGCCGTTCCCGGCCGGGCGGAGAACCTGGTGACGTTGATGATGTTCGGGCGTAGGTCCTCCATAAGCCTAACGGTCGCCCGGTGGTCCTCTATGGTCTCCCCGGGAAAACCGGTGATGACATCAGTGGCGATCGTTAGCTCCGGGACGGCCGTACGTATCTTGTTCACCAGGTCCAAGAACACTTTTGCGGAATACCTCCTTCCCATGGCATGGATGATGTGGTCACTGCCGCTTTGTACTGGAATGTGCAAAAAACGGTAGAGGTTAGGGTGCTGGTAGACCTCCGCCAAATCATCGACGATATCGTTCAGGTTGTCCGGGTTCATCATGCCCACCCTGATGCGGAAATCCCCGGAGAGGTCGCAGATCGCCCTGAGGAGGTCGGGTAGGCGCTCTTGGCCGTCCATGCCATATCCCGCCGTATCCTGGGAGGTCACCAGTATTTCACTTACCCCTTGGGACAGGGAACGTTTGGCCCTGTCCCGCAGCTCTTCAATAGGATAGCTTTTCAGGTCCCCCCTCGCTATTTTGGTGATACAATATGTGCACGAACCCCTGCAGCCTTGGGCAATTGGCAGTATCGAGGATCCCGCCAGTTCGTCATTTTCCAACGTCGTTCCCATAACGCCGAACTCTTGCCTGAGGATCGCTGGGAGGCTCGGATAATCGGAAGTCCCGCAGACCAAGGCTCCAGGGAATTCCTGCAGCAATCGTTCCCTGGCGACCGAGGCTAAGCAACCGATGATGACCAATCTCTTGCCGTATTCCTGTAGTTTATGCAGACGCCGGAGTATCTTTCTCTCCGTGGGGGCGATGACCACGCAGGTATTGACCACTGCGACATCAGCCGACTCGACCTCCGACACGACAGTATGTCCCATTCCACTTAGGCAGTGCATCAGGTCCTGGGACTCCCCCTGGTTCATGGTGCAGCCATAGGTTTCGAAATAGAACCTCACGGCCGCAAATCGCACCATGTAATTATTATAGATAGTGCCCAAACGAATGTTTTAGAACGGATATGTTGTTGGAATCGTTTTTGCTGGTAGCTGGTATTGTCCTACTTTACTTCGGAGGGGACTGGTTGGTCGATGGAGCCTCGCGATTGGCGGTATCCTTAGGGGTCAGCACATTCGTCATAGGTCTTACCGTCGTGGCCATTGGCACCTCCGCACCAGAGGCGGCGTTGGCAATAATCTCCACCTGGGAAGGCGAACCGTCCATCGCCTTCGGAAACATCGTTGGTTCCAATATAGCCAATATCGGACTGGTCCTGGGAATCTCCTGCTTCATATGTCCCTTGATGGTGAGAATGCAACTGCTCAAACGAGAGGCGCTTTTCCTAATGGTATCCATCATGGCCATAGCCATCTTGGGCCTGGACGGTCACATCGCGAAGGCTGACGCACTGATATTTTTGACGGTGGCGGTGGCCTTCAACCTATACATACTACATTCGGCCAGAACGACCAGGCCATTGCAGAAGAAACCCAGTAAGGATATCATTGCTGGTTACGGAAGAAGGTGGCGACACATAGCTCTCCTCTCCCTGGGAATATTGCTGCTCGTAGCGGGATCCCAACTCGTGTTGATGGGGGCGGTGGGCATAGCCACCGCTCTAGGCGTGGACCAGTTCGTCATAGGATTGACAGTGGTGGCCATTGGAACTTCCATACCGGAACTGGCCGTCTCCATCTCCTCAGCATGCAAATTGGAGAGCAGCCTCTTGCTAGGCACATTGCTGGGTAGTAATATATCCAATACTTTTTTGGTCCTCGGTATGGCCTCTGCAATTGCCCCGATAGGGGTGCCGGTTGAATTCTACTCCATCACACTTCCGTTCACCTTGATACTTTACGGCACCCTCATCGCCTTCATGTACCGGAAGAGCAGATTGGATCGGAAAACGTCCCTGGTATTGCTGATCACTTACGCACTATACATCATTCTTCTGATGACGTTAGGTTAATACATGGGCCAGATAACAATGGCGAAATTCAATGCGGGACTTACTGCGACCATTATCATCTTTAGTTCTCTACTAATTCAAGCAAATGCCGATATTGCCAATCGCGCTCCTTGACCGTGGCAGCATCGGCATCATGGGGGATCGTAGCGTCACGAACAGCGGTGGCCGCGTAAATGGCAGCGGCGATTGCATGACTGGGAACATGTGCGGTCGCCAACGCTTGACCTGCGGCACGGGCAGCGGAACGAGCCGCGTCATCCTTCTCAACATCACGCGCCGCCGCATGTGCCGCAAGAGCGTCCCTACGTATATCGGCCATCCTGAACACACCCGTTCGTGTCCATGTGCGTAACTTATCTATGGCATTTCGAGGACGATCATCTTCTGGACGCAGTTCTTCAAAATAATGTAGTGCCCGCTCGGCGCAGTCAGCCGCCCATATGGCTAATAATTTGTGATCGGTCCTTCTCGCCAGCTCCTCGATCGGCTCGTCCATGATCGTTCTTGCCATCTTTCGCTTTTTCATTTTTTTTCATTCCTGATATGATCATCCATCCTTTTGTTGGACCCGGTTCGTGTTATACTGGCACTAGCGGACCCTACTTCCAACCATAACGTAAACAAGTTAATTTTATTACATTATATTCGAAGGTACTTACCCGAAGGTGTCATGATGAGGTCGTTGATAATGTGTAGTCAAATGTCTGGTGTACAAAAATCCCAATTTAACTCTTAAACCGCATGCTAGACAAGAATATGGCTTAAAGTCGATGACTAAATAATGTGTCCATATGACCAAAGGCCCCCCACTTGACATACCTAAATTAAAAAATAAATAGCTGGAGGCTTGAGGAAATTAAGTACTGTCCTCATCTTTCTGAGACAAACTCTCTATCATTGCTCCAAGGAAGCAGCAGGGCTCGTTCGCTTTTTTTACCGGGCCAGCGCACAAACCTTCCTCCTCGATCAGAGCGACGTTCGGATGACGCTCCATCAGGACCATGAGCAGCCAATCCTTTTCTCCGGAGTCCTCGAAGTGTATCTCTCCCATCTCTTTGGAACCATCCATATCCACTTTATTCAATTGGATAGCTCCTCCGTTCCCTTCCTTCACATTTTTAATAGTCAGAGTGATCAACATCGTATCACTTCCTATAACCCGGCCTCTGTGGCCATTGGTAATACGTATCGACGAAGCATCCAGTTGGGAGGTTGTTTTCCATAATGCTAACCTCAGGGTGACCGTTCATCAACATTTCAAGAAGGACATCCAGTTCCTCCTTGTTGTTAAAAAATAGAGTTCCAGCAGCGTGAGTGCAGGTGATGGATCCCCGCTTCCACACTTCGATCCTGCCGCCTTCATCATTCTCATTGCCATAGATCTTCAATGACAGGTACATGGCTTTTTCATCATCCTCTGTTTATGAATGGCGGACCATTTCGGGTCGCACAATCAGATAATCTGATTCTGTATCAAGACACTGCGTATAAGCAAATTTCCTCACGTTCTGAAAATTCCCAGATCGAGTATGTAATACGAGGTTGGAGTATTGAATATATGTTATAAATGTCAGATTATCGTAGCCTCAAAGGACCTTATAATTCGGTTATTGGCGATGTATAATGACCCGATTGATCCGACTAGACAAAAAAACAAATGGTAGAAGGTCAAAGTCCCAGGTATCAATAACAATCTACGTGCACATAACAAAGATCCGAAAACATATTCACATCCGCGTCACGCCGTCTCCTATTCTGTATCTAAATTTAAATTAAATGGGGATTTTATCCCCATCGTTGTACACCTTTTTTTTGGAATTCGCTACCTGAATTTCAGAATCCCCATTGCAAACAATACTATCACTGCTAATACAATTGCGCCAAGTAGACCAAATATGAACCATCCAACGATGAATGCGATGACCGATCCAAGTCCTAGCGCCCCCCAATTCATGGTCAATGCCATTTATATCACCATTTGATTTAGTGCGTCTGGGGTTTATTATAGTTCCTTTTTTGATCGAACGGTTTTCGAGGGTACTATTTACCATCTGGCTTTATAATACGTCATTGTCTATCAGACCAATCGTTTGCCATACCATTCGTTCTGTTCAATTACAGCCTCGTGAGCTCTGGTCCATCATTTAATGTTATGATCGCCCTATTTATGATCACAACCAAGTAAAACTGATTACGTGGCCGGAGTGCAAATTGGTAACTATATCGAAGGCACGGTTTTCCAATTAGACTGGATAACCACTATTGGTCTGATCATCACCGTCTATAAGGGTCCTCCAAGCGTAGGAAGGAAGAGACCGATTATAAACGCCAATATCCAGATGATTATGGCGATGATCAATGCCTTGCCCCAACCAATCTTGTAAAGGCCCTTGAGGGCCAATAGCCATACTATCCCGGCCACCACAGCTGCCAGCAGACCGTTTCCTAGTAAGAAGTACGTCAATGCGTAAATGACCGTACCGATAACTGCTGCCAAGAGCGCTATACCGATCCCTTCCTCCTGCCCAAACATTTTGGTGACAACGTAGATCACTATCGTTGAGACCACCAATGCGACCAGGAATCCAACAATGGTAGTTAATTCAATATCGGCCATGTAACTAATTTGGTTCAAGACATTATTAATCTTTCTTTCTGCTGAAGTTCAAGAAGTAACCATTCCAACCTAATTATTTGGGAGGTGAATAACCAATTCTACTAATTATAAATACGAATAAAAAGAGGATGCGGTTATGAATGCGCTAACTTGATCGATCGTCTAGTGCACGAACAACATCTGATTGGGCTGAAAAACCGAGGGCCTAGATAAGAAAATGGCGCGAAGGGGGGGATTCGAACCCCCGGGTCCTTGCGAACAATGGATTAGCAATCCATCGCCTTGCCGGGCTGGGCCACCTCCGCTTTTTTGCTGCAAAAGCGAGAAACGTTATTAAAGCTTTTGTCTGGACGGTATTCCATTCCAGGAAATGTGGTCGATGGTATATCCAATTTTATGAGCCACAAACTTAATATTCTCACAAAGTAAACCAATGAAGTTAATAACTATAGTTAATATAAAATTTAATCCAAGCGTTAAATAATCCTTTTTGAATCGAATAATTATAGTTAAATTTTATTAATTGTAATTTTTTATATAGGCATTAACCATATTTTATTAAATCACTCGATAATCGATATAATAGATCTCTAAAAAATGGAGGTTAGCTAAGGGGTTTAGGAGATGTATTTTGAGTAAAAAATGAAGACTTCGGCCTTATTGGTCGTAATGCTGGCATCTTGTATTTTTATTCTGCCTGCTTGCGATGCGGCCGAGGAAACGGAAGTTCCCGTGCCTATAATTCTCCCCGGGGAAGGAGAGAATTTCCCGGTAACAGTGTATTTCGCTGACAATATGGTTTTTACGCCTCAATGGAGGATCGGGAACTTTGTGCGCATAGAGATGATGATCATCGATCTGAGAGGTTCTGGGGGAGGTATGCAGCCGAAGGACGTCTCATCTCTGGAAATGAACATATATGAAAAGAGCGAGCTGTTGCAGGACCCAACCCTGATCGCCAATACCAGGATGGTATCGGTGAGCTATATCCACGTATGGATAGTTGATCAGGATGAACCGCGGTTTGGGATGAAACATTAGGTTGGGATGTGACCATCTATTCCCAGACAGATTTTTCGGATCAGTTCAGACGGGAGATCAATAAAGAGGGTTTCCTAATATATTGGGGTTAATGGGATACCTCCGGGCTGCCAGCGGGAACTCACACTGTCCATGTAGATCTAGGTGATCTCTATACTATAATGCACTCGACCGGCAACAACAAGACCGATATAGATCATCCGATCGAGATCCTTGCGGACGATCCGCTCGATCCGCAGTATGTCGCCTATGACCTTGGGATAGGAGGGGTGACGGACGACATGGCCTGGTTGGAGCTGGGGGTACTCGTGGAGAAAGGCTCAAAGGGTAACCAGGGCGGTGGAAAGGGCCGTTAGATAATTCATTATAAGCAAACCACCGAAAGGGGCCACCCGGTCCCCGTTTTTTCTTTCCTTCATCCAGACAAACAGGTAATGAAAATCGTTGATCCGAATCAATTATACATACGGCATCGATCTTTACTAACGAACTCTGGAAAAGCATTCAATCGTACTGGCTATGCGTTCAAGATATGCTCAGACGATGTTGTTGGCCTTACATCCAGAAAAATCGTCGTACGGAAAAGGTGATATAGACCTGCCATAATGGAGAGAATAGAAGTGTCAAAATCACTTCGATAAGGGATGTCCCGAAACGGTTATATATAAGACCGAAGTTAAGGGATTTCTGCGCTGACATTCAGCGACAAAAACGCCGAACTGGATGCTTGCATCTGGTGGCGAAAGGAATGGGAATGGAGAATCAAGATCTCCGTCGAAATCGCGACGTGCTCTCTTGGTTCTGACGCTCGATGGCAGTTACTGTTTCAAAAGAAATGGTACTGCTGGTGAAACTTGGTAACTCTGCCAAATTCTTTAAGATATATACATCCTAGGCGATCAATTAATAATGAGTCGTCGAGGGATCAATTCCGGTTGATCCTGCCGGCGGCCACCGCTATTGGAATTCGATTAAGACATGCGAGTCGAGAGACATTATGGTCTCGGCGGACCGCTCAGTAACACGCGGATAACATGCCCTTGGGTGGGGGATAACCTCGGGAAACTGAGAATAATACCCCATAGACCTCGAAAGCTGGAATGCTTCAAGGTCGAAAACTCCGGTGCCCAAGGATTGGTCTGCGGCGTATCAGGTTGTAGTGGGTGTAACGGACCCACTAGCCTATGACGCGTAAGGGCCTTGAGAGAGGGAGCCCTGAGATGGACTCTGAGACATGAGTCCAGGCCCTACGGGGCGCAGCAGTCGCGAAAACTTCACACTGGGGGAAACCCCGATGAGGGAATTCCAAGTGCCAGCACATTGTGTTGGCTGTTCTTTGGTCTAAAAAACCAGAGAAGTAAGGGCCGGGTAAGACGGGTGCCAGCCGCCGCGGTAATACCCGCGGCCCGAGTGGTGGTCGATATTATTGAGCCTAAAACGTCCGTAGCCGGTTTTGTAAATCCTTGGGTAAATCGACCAGCTTAACTGTTCGAATTCCGGGGAGACTGCAAGACTTGGGATCGGGAGAGGTCAGAGGTACTTCTGGGGTAGGGGTAAAATCCTGTAATCCTAGAAGGACCACCGGTGGCGAAGGCGTCTGACTAGAACGAATCCGACGGTGAGGGACGAAGCCCTGGGGCGCAAACGGGATTAGATACCCCGGTAGTCCAGGGTGTAAACGCTGCGGGCTTGGTGTTGGGGGTCCTTTGAGGGCGCCCAGTGCCGGAGAGAAGTTGTTAAGCCTGCTGCTTGGGGAGTACGTCCGCAAGGATGAAACTTAAAGGAATTGGCGGGGGAGCACCGCAACGGGAGGAGCGTGCGGTTCAATTGGATTCAACACCGGACAACTCACCAGGAGCGACGGTTACATGAAGGCCAGGCTGATGACCTTGCCTGATTTTCCGAGAGGTGGTGCATGGCCGTCGTCAGTTCGTACCGTAAGGCGTTCTCTTAAGTGAGATAACGAACGAGACCCTCGCCGCTAATTGCTAGTGTTCTCTCCGGAGGGCACGCACATTAACGGGACCGCTGTCGCTAAGACAGAGGAAGGAGAGGTCAACGGTAGGTCCGTATGCCCCGAATCTCCTGGGCTACACGCGCGCTACAAAGGTTGGGACAATGGGCTCCGACATCGAAAGATGAAGGCAATCTCGAAACCCAATCGTAGTTCGGATTGAGGGTTGTAACTCACCCTCATGAAGCTGGATTCCGTAGTAATCGCGGATCAACAATCCGCGGTGAATATGCCCCTGCTCCTTGCACACACCGCCCGTCAAACCACCCGAGTTGGGTTTCAGTAAGGATATCTCATTTTGGGGTCTTCGAACTGAGATTCAGCAAGGAGGGTTAAGTCGTAACAAGGTATCTGTAGGGGAACCTGCAGATGGATCACCTCCTACGCAAGGGGAAACACTGTGAAGCTATGAAGGCATTACGTGTGTTTCCCCCACCAATTCAGGCAGGGTTACCAAGCACTAAAAACAACATCGAGCGTCCCATTCTTCAATTTTTAATTTTTAAAATAGAATTTATTCCTGATGATCTCAAAACGTCATACTCATTTTGCTTTCTGTGAAAGAAAGTAATGATCTGATGATGTTTTTATTTGAAAGCAAGGACCGGCTACGGTCTGCATTTCGTCCTCCGTTTACTCCAAGCAACTGGGATGGGCATCCGGGATGCGCCAGAACCGGGAAAGGGAGCGCGTTTCGTCATTCAGGTGCTAAAGTGCTGTGTTCGGAAAAAACGGACGAATGTGGTACTCAGGGAGAAATAATAAAATATCATGCTTGGCTATGGACCATTCCCGTGAAGGCATGAAATTCATTTTTGTCACGGGCGGAGTTCTATCTGGGTTGGGCAAGGGAATAACCGCTTCCTCGATCGGTCGTTTATTAAAATCACGGGGGGTCGTGGTCACTGCCATCAAGATCGACCCCTATCTGAACGTGGACGCCGGGACGATGAACCCCTTCGAACACGGGGAAGTATATGTTCTCGATGACGGAGGAGAGGTGGACCTGGACCTCGGTAACTACGAACGCTTCCTGGACATCAGCCTTACCAGCGCCCATAATATCACCACCGGCAAGGTCTATAAGTCGGTCATCGAGAAGGAGCGTACCGGGGAATATCTGGGAAAGACCGTTCAGATAATCCCTCACATCACTAACGAGATCAAGGCCCAGATCGTGAACGTGGCCGATGCCACTGGGGCGGATGTTTGCATTGTGGAACTCGGCGGCACTGTGGGTGACATCGAGTCCATGCCCTTTTTAGAGGCCGTCCGCCAGATGAACACCGAACTGGGCAAAGGGCGTAATTGCCTGTTCGTCCACACCACACTGGTGCCGGTCATGGGAACGGTCGGCGAGCAGAAGACCAAACCCACACAGCATTCGGTGAAGGAACTGAGGGCCATAGGCATTCAGCCAGACATCATAGTGGCACGCTGCAAGGAGCCATTGGAGGAATCGATCAAACGCAAGATCTCTTTGTTTTGCGATGTCCCGCAGGAAGCTGTCGTCAGCGCCCCCGATGCCCGCTCGATCTATGAGGTGCCCATGGTGCTGGAGTCGCAGGGGCTGACCGAGTACATCATGAGGCGATTGGGATTTCCCGAGAAGGAATGTGATCTGGAAGGGTGGAAGGCCTTCGCCTATCGTATCAACGATCAAGAGAGATCGATCCGCATAGCCTGTGTGGGGAAGTACACGAATCTGGCCGATTCTTACATATCACATCTGGAAGCGTTCCATCACGCTGGTGCGGAGGCCGGTGCCAAGGTTCAGATAATGTTCGTAGACTCGGAGGTCGTACAGCAGTATGGCATCACCGAGGATCTGTTGAACGCAGATGCCATTCTCATTCCTGGAGGGTTCGGTGTCCGTGGTATCGAGGGAAAGGTGACCACCGCTAAGTTCGCCCGAGAGAACCGCATTCCGTTCTTGGGGGTGTGCCTGGGATTCCAGATCGCCACCATGGAGTTTGCCAGGAACGTTCTGGGCATGGAACGGGCCAATAGTACAGAGTTCGACTCGGAGACGCCGTTCCCTGTAGTGGACCTCCTGCCGGAGCAGAAGAACGTGGTCAGGATGGGAGCGACGATGCGATTGGGGGCGCAACCTGTAGTGGTCGAAGAGGGCAGCAAGGCGTTCCAACTTTACGGCAAGGCTCTGATAATGGAGAGACACCGGCATCGCTACGAGGTCAACCCCAAGTACATCAAGGATCTGGAGGCCGGAGGTTGGAAGTTCACCGGCCGTTCGGCTGACGGAGTGAAGATGGAGATCGCCGAGCTGCAAGGGCACGATTACTACGTGGCCTCGCAGTTCCACCCAGAGTTCAGATCCCGCCCGAACAAGCCATCGCCATTGCATCTGGGTCTAGTGCGGGCCGCTATCGAGCACAAATACGGGGGGACCCAATAAGTTTTATATGGCGGGTGGGACTTGGAGGGCTGATAGACATGTCTAATGATGATTACCTTTCACTTCTGGACCGGGCCAAGACGCAATTGCCGGAGACCATTGAGAAGCATGAGCGTTTCGTCGTCCCAGAGGCGGATGTTTTCCAAGAGGGGAAGACCACGGTCTTCCGCAACTTCGGCGACGTCGTGGATGTCCTACGGCGTGAGCCAGAGCAGATCCTTCAGTACATGCTGAGAGAACTGGGCACTCCCGGTACCATGGAGGGCCGTCGTGTCATATTCAAGACCAGGCTCACCCCGGCCCAGATAAACGACAAGATCCAAAATTTCATCGACACCTTTGTTCTTTGCTCGGAATGCGGTCGCCCTGATACGCATATCAATAAGGATGGCCGAATCCTCATTCTGGAGTGCGAGGCCTGCGGTGCTCATCGCCCGGTCAACGTCCGCAAGACCCAGAAACCCTCGGAGGAGGGACTGCGCGAAGGCGGAATCTATGAGATGATGATCGAGGACGTAGGCAAGAAGGGGGACGGTGTCGCCCGCATGTTCGACTACATCATCTACATCCCAGGAACAGCAAAAGGTTCCCGGGTGAAGGTGAAGGTGGCCAAGATCACTGGAAAGGTCGCCTACGGAAACGTCTCCTTCGAGTGATCAGCCGAAGTAACCGCAGCTGGACCGGTCGAAACCGGGGACCAGTTCGATGTCCAGCTCCCCTTCCGCCTCTTTTAGCTCACCATAGGTCACTTGGGGCAGGAATCGGGAAAGGTCGATGGCCATCTGTGTGGCCGTGTGCCCTTCGCCCAGGACCTTTCTGGATATCTGATACACCTTGTTCCGGACCTCGTCCTCGTCCATAATACCTAGGGAGTGAAGATATTCGTGCAGCAGTATGTGGAAACAGTAGGAACGATATATGGACCGGTCGGAAATGAGTAAATGGGCAAGAGGCGCTCGGTTCATAACTATGATGTTGGTCGCCACGGGATATAGACCTCCCACCATGTGAAAGCGGTTGCCTCCCATGTCCGCCAGGCCCAACATCAATCCGCCCCGGGACATTCCAGTGACCGTCTGGACCCCTTCTTTCACTGCCTCGAATATCTCTGGCAGACCATTTGCCTTTTCCAGCATCCTTAGCGCTCGACCTTCGTTCATCCTTTATATTTCTCCATGTGAGCTTTACAGCATCGTCTAATTACCTCTATCCCGCCGATTGAGCGGCAACAACGATTTATGCATTCAGGAGCATGGCCGCCCATGCGCACCGCTAGACAGTACTTGGTGATGACGGTCATGTTCCTGGCCGTCCCCATTGCCGCTCTGGCTCTTGTGCCGACGGTCCCTTCTGGTTATAGGGCGTTCCAGGACCAGAACGACCCCACCAACCCATTGTTGTATGTGGTGTTGATCCTGGTCACGACCGCGGTCATGCTCCTATTGATCAAGTGGTCCAAACTGGGGTCTCTCAAGACCATTCTCTTTGCCGCCATGGGGCTGGGGCTGTTCTCTATAAGTTCCCTCTTTATGATGCTGGCCGGTGTAGAAGAGAACATCGCCATGATCTGCGGGGTACTTCTCTCGGCATTCTTGTTATACCTATTGATAAAGCACCCTCGATGGTACGTGGTCAACGGCGCCGGATTACTGATGGGGGTCGGAGCCGCTCTGATATTGGGGCTGTCCCTGGGAATACTGCCCGCGCTACTGCTCCTGACCATGCTGGCGGTATACGATGCATTATCGGTGTACGTCACCAAGCACATGCTGACCCTGGCCGAAGGCGTGGGCGACCTGGGATTACCCATCGTGCTGGTCGTACCCGGCAGAAAGGGGGCAGAAAAGGTCAAGCTGGACCTGAAGGACCGGAGCAAGGACGCGGACAGGGAGATAATGCTCATGGGGTTGGGCGACGCAATCATACCATCGATACTGGTGATCTCAGCCGCTGCAAACCTACCTCCGCTGAGCATAAGCGAGTGGCCACAGCCGGCCATGCTGGTTGCCGTCATGACACTGATCGCGCTCACCCTCGGGTTTCTTGGGCTGATGTTGCTTATCTCCAAAGGCAGACCACAGGCGGGTCTGCCGTTCCTCAACGGCTCGGCCATCTTGGGTTTCGCCCTCTCCTATCTGTTGGTGTACCGGGACCTGGGGTTCGGCTTTGCCTGAGAAAAAAATAAATGTAGGTCCAGCTGCATAAATGTCGACCATGGGCAGGAAATATCTCGTTCTATCCGACATACACTGCCGGGATTGGGTGGCCGACCGGGCCAAGGACCTGATCAGAGAGCACTCCATGGATGCGGTGATCCTGCTCGGGGACATCACTCATTTCGGTCCGCCGCAATGGGCCGGGGAGTTCATCAAGTCGCTGGGAGCGAAATGTTATGCAATTCCTGGCAACTGCGATCCACCAGGCACAATGGGCTTCATAGAAAGGAATTCCATCTCCCTACACGCCCGAAAGGTTATGGTGGACGGCGTGATCTGGGGAGGTTTGGGAGGTTCCAATCCGACCATATTCAAGACCCCGTTCGAGATGCCAGAGGAGGAGATCGCTCGTCTCCTGTCACCAATAATGGAGACGGGGATGGTACTATTACTGCACTGTCCTCCCCATGGCATTCTTGACATGCCTTTCTCGGAGAAGCATGTAGGCAGCACGGCCATCCGTGATCTCATAGACAAGTTCAGACCCCTGGTCGTCCTATCCGGTCACATACACGAGGACCGTGGGATCGTGAAGAATGATGGCATCTGGTACATGAACCCGGGGGCGGCCAAGGACCATTACGCAGGCATGATGGAGATGGGGGAGGAGCCTTCGTTCACTCTGCTGGACCTTTAGGCTCGAAGTAATGTATTTATACACATGCCCATTTAGGAGGCAGAGGATTGCTATGGCATTGTGGCAAGGAAAGTCTAAGAGGAAGCCCACTGGCGGAAGGTTGACGCTGTCTAGAAAGAAGCGTAGGTTCGAGATAGGCAAGGAGCCGGTCTCAACCTTTGTCGGCATCGAGAAGCGCCAGGTATCAAGGGTACGCGGCGGTAACGTCAAGGTGCGTATGCTGAAGGCTCAGTTCGCAAACGTCATGGACACTGCGACCAACAAAGCTCAGAAGGCTAAGATCATCACTGTTAAGGAGAATTCTGCTAACCCTAACTACGTTCAGCGTAACATCATCACCAAAGGCGCGGTCATTCAGACCGAGCTCGGACCGGCGCTGGTAACCTCAAGACCGGGACAAGATGGTGCGATAAGCGCCATCCTGGTGAAAGAGTAGGCCCGAAGGGTTTACCATGGCCTTGGACGAAGATACCGCCTGGGTGCTTTGGCCGGAGTATTTCGACCGATCCAGGCCTAGGTCCCAAGGCCGCAAGGTGAAAAAAGGTTTGGCCATCAACAATCCTAACGTAGATGTGATCTCCTCGGCCTTGAAGCAATTAGGCCAGGAG
Organism: Methanomassiliicoccales archaeon; assembly: GCA_035527755.1. NCBI lineage: Archaea > Methanobacteriati > Thermoplasmatota > Thermoplasmata > Methanomassiliicoccales > Methanomassiliicoccales archaeon. The sequence goes on from DATKZX010000008.1 coordinate 130,867, forward strand.
CACAAAGTCGAGCGGGAAAAAAGTTATCCTGCCAACTGGATCTCAAAGGGTGGTAGGGTACTGGTTCAGAAAGGCCTCCCCAAATCCCAATTATTACAAAAAGTAGGGGAAGCCTTGATCAAGGCTCAGCGGTCCTGAGGCGTCTCCACTTCTTCCACCAGTTTCTTACCGGCGGAAACGCTGTCCACGGAGTGGATCACTGCCCCGGAGTCTATAATGACCTCCTCCACATCCTCGAAGTTTATGGCAATTCCCTCGATGGTGATCTTGATGCTCTCGGTCTCCTGGTCCACCTCATCCAGGGTACAGTTGACCCCAGAGACCCCCTCCACTACGCTCAATCTATTGGCTAGATCGATTATCGAAGGGTGGTGCGGTTTCAGAACATCGAGTACAAGCCTTTTAATTTCAGACATATAGGATTCTTCCAGCGATAAAATGGAATTCTGATATAAATCGATTGTTGGTATGTTTGGAAACCATTAATCCTATTTACGGCTATGAGGTCATCATGATGAAATGGGAGGAGGTCAAGGTCCTCGATGCCAACTCCGAACACCTAGGGATATCCACCGAAATGCTTATGGAGAACGCAGGTTGGGCGGTAGCCCATGAGATATCCTCCCGTTTCGGTGAGGGTTTGAGGATCGCCATCGTATGCGGGCATGGCAACAATGGTGGGGATGGGGCGGTGGCAGCACGGGCATTGACCAAGATGAACGTGGTCAAGGTCCTCTTGGCGTCGTCCTCCGAGGATGCGCGAACACCGGAGGCCCGAACCAATTTTGAAAAGGTAGAGGAGCTGCATAAGGTCTTTGCCGATGATCGATTGGCGGATTATGACCTGATAGTGGATGCTTTAATGGGGGTAGGTTTAAAGGGGGTGTTAAGAGAACCTTATGCGGGAATGGTCAGAGCGATGAACGCTTGCGGTCGCCCTATCGTCTCGGTGGACATCCCTTCTGGCCTGGGCACCCAGATAGCAGTGCGACCTACACTTACAGTGACGTTCCACGCCCTCAAGGAGGGGATGACCTCAGAAAATTGCGGGGAGATCGTGATAAAGGACATCGGCATACCTGCAGATGCCGAACGATATCTGGGACCGGGGGAGATGGTATATTACCCCATACCCTCGCCAGAGGTTCATAAGGGACAGAACGGGAGGGTCCTGGTGATAGGCGGAGGGCCTTACACCGGAGCCCCGGCATTGGCCGCTCTGGGAGCTTATCGGGTGGGTGCGGACCTGGTGTTCGTCGCCTGCCCAGCGGCCATAAGGGACGTGGTGGCGTCCTACTCTCCCAATATCATCACCATCCCAATACCCGGAGATGTGCTGACCGAAGAGCACGTGGCGCAGCTCATCGACTTTGTCAAGGGGATAGATGCGGTGCTCATCGGTCCAGGATTAGGGGATGACCCCAGGACCTTGAAGGCGGTGAGGGAACTGATCCGCGACTGTTCTAAACCCATGGTGTTGGATGCCGACGCCCTAAAGGCACTCGCTGGAAACCTGGACACGTTGAAAGGAGGAACGGGGGTCCTTACGCCACATCATCGGGAACTGGAGATCCTTAGGGGTGCTGACATCCCTTCAAAGATGATGGCACGTGAGGAAGCGGCAGTGGAAATTGCCCGAGATAGCGGCTGGACCGTCCTGGTCAAGGGAAAGATCGACCTGGTCACCGACGGCGACAGGGTCAAGTACAACCGCACTGGGAACGTCGGAATGAGCGTAGGCGGTACGGGAGACGTGCTGGCTGGCATAACCGTCGGACTAATGGCCAAGAAAGTATCGCCATACAACGCCGCCCGAATGTCGGCCTTCCTCAACGGTTCCGCTGGAGATCTGGCATTCGAGAAGTATAGCTACGGACTGATGGCCACCGATCTATTGGACAGGGTGCCTCAAGTATTGAGAAGAGGATTATCCCGCACCCATTGATGAGGAATAGGATGCTGATCGCTTTCATATCCGACATACATGCCAACCTGCCCGCGTTACAGGCGGTCATGGACGATATGTCATCAAAGAACATTAGGACCGTTTTCTGTGCCGGTGACATCCTGGGCTATTACACATTTCCCGAGGAGACCATCGGGCTCCTGAAGGAGAGAAAGGTCACCTGCATTGCCGGGAACCATGACCGAGCCATCCTGGTGGGTGTGAAAGGTATGAACAGCATCGCCGCCTCGGCCATCGAGTGGACCAGACGTACCATTTCCCAAGCCTCTTTCGAATTCCTCAGGGAATTACCCAACTCCATACACCGGCCGGTGGAGGGGGTCATGACCGCAGTGCATCACGGTTCACCCCGGTTCGTGTCCGAGTACGTTTTCGAGGAGCACGTTAGCTGTGAACTGCTGGACATGGCGGGAGCCCGGTTGCTGGTACTGGGGCATACTCACGTTCCATACATAGTCGAGTTTCCTACTGGCACCGTGATCAATCCGGGATCGGTGGGACAGCCGCGGGACGGCGATCCCCGGGCCTCATACATCCTTCTGAACACCTCGGAATGGTCTTTCGAGATCGTTCGTGTGGACTACGACAGGGAACCGGTCATGAAGGCCGTGATGGATAATGGATTGCCGGAGATGTTGGCACAGAGGCTTCCTCGGGGGAGATGAATGTCCTTCGAGGTCTTTCCCATACCGGACCGACCGGTCCTGCGTATAGAGGGGGAGGAGACGGCTTTGTGCGTGGGCGATCTGCACATAGGTATCGAAGCGGACCTGCGATATCGGGGAATAATCGTACCCTCTCAGACCCACCGCATGGAGAACGAACTGAAGGAGCTGTCCGAAGGGGTGGACCGGCTCATCATCATCGGCGACGTGAAACATCAGGTCCCGGGGTCTACCCGGCAAGAGCATGTAGAGGTACCCCGCTTTTTCAACGATCTGCTGAACTTGTATCCTAGAATAGACCTGGTGAAGGGGAACCACGATACCAACATCGAGAGCATGTTGCCCTCCCGTGTGCAAGTGCACGAACAGGGAGGGATGGTGATGGGCGACATCGGTTTCGTCCACGGCCATGCCTGGCCTTCCCCCGAGGTCATGTCATGCCGCCTATTGATCATGGGGCATAATCATCCGGCAGTGATCTTCGAGGACGGCCTTCATCACAACCAGGTGGAAAGATGTTGGGTCCGGTGCCATTTCAAGGACGTTCCCAATGAACGTTATCCAAAGGTCCCTGAAGAGGCCATACTCATTCCGGCCTTCAACCGGACGCTGGGCGGAGGGCCAGTGAACCTGGAAAAGCCCCGTATGTTAGGACCTTTGCTGGGGAACGAACTTCTCGATCTGGAGAACGGAAAGGTGTACCTAATGGACGGGCTGTTCCTGGGCACGGTCTCATCATTGAGGGTGAAGAGAAGAGGTTACTTCCGGTTAGAGGATTGATCGGTTAGCGAACGACCAGTGATATTGTTTCAAAGTTCAACACCACTTTTTTCCATATACGCTAAATTTCTGAAAAATAAAAAGAAAAGGGAAAAAGATTTGTTCGAAGGGGTTTAGAAGTTCTTGGCCAACTTCTTGTAGACCGAGCCGTCCGCCTTCCTGATGGTCGCCTGCATTGGCATCTGGCCAGGCAGGGTGTGCGTGGCACAGGAGTTGCAGGGGTCATAGGCGCGGTAGGCCATTTCCACGGCGTTCAGCAGTCCGTCGGAGACCATCCAGTCCTTGATAAGAGCGGTGGCCGCCTTCCTTACGCTGAGGTTGATGGGGGCGTTGTTGTTGGTGGTCCCTACGACCAGGTTGACATCTGTGGTGATGCCCTCGGGGTCCGACTTGTAGTGGTGGAACAAGGTTCCACGGGGTGCCTCCAATATGCCTACTCCCTCGTCGGGGGTCTTGACCGGGGTGCGTATGTCCTTACCGGTGATCCTTGGGTCCTGGGTAAGCTCTACTAACCTCTCGGAAGCGTACAGCATCTCTATGACCCTGGCCCAATGCATGGCCATGGTGTGCTGTATGGGACCCTTGACGCCCAGGTCGCGGAAGGTTCCGAAATACTTATCGTACTCGGCCTGCGCCAACGGGGTGGTGAATCCCTTCGAGACGTTCAATCTGGACGAGGGCGTGGCACGGTATATACCGCTGTCCTTTCCATCGACCAGTCCCTTCCAGCCAACCGGCTTGAAGTAGCAGAACTTCTCGTAGGACCACGGCAGGGTGTGCTCGGCGATGTACTTGGTGTAGTCCTTACCAGTGAACTTGGCCACCTCTTCACCGCTGGGGGAGATCATCTTCTGCATTCCGTCGTAGAAATTGATCCTGTCGTTCTTGTCGACGGTACCCAGGTGGTAGGTCTCGTGATAGTAGATGTTCGGGTCCGCTATCAGCGCCAGATAGTCCTTGTTCTTCAGCACAACATCCGCGAAAAGCTGGTTGGTGAACTTGGAGAACTCGATGCAGGACTTACCCATGGCCTCGATCTTAACCCTCTCGTCCTCGCTCATGCTCTTGGAGAAACCGCCGGGAATGCCGCACACTGGGTGAGTGGCCTTACCGCCGAGCATCTCCTGGATCTTCTGAGCGTATGATCGGTGCTTGATGACCTCTCCGCCGATCTCCACGCCGACCGCCGCCACGACACCGAGAATGTTCCTCTCGGCCGCCGGGGCGCCCGGACCCAATACGAAGTCCGCCGCCGCCAAGGCGTAGAAGTGGGCGATGTGACTGTGGATGAAGTGGGCCATGTAGAAGACCTCCCTGAGCAGCTTCGCCGTCTCCGGGGGATCCGCATGGAACACGTTATCCAAGGCCTTCGTCGAGCATAGGTGGTGGGCACCGGGGCACACACCGCAAAGTCTAGATGTTAGCTTGTTCAGCTCGTCCACGGACCTCCCGATGCAGAACTTCTCGAAACCCCTCAGTTCTGGAACCTGCCAGTAGGCGTTGGCAACGTTGCCGTTGTCGTCCAGGAAGATCTCGATCTTCCCGTGACCTTCCAGCCTGGTGATGGGGTCGATGGTGATCCGCTTCTCGGTGGTCTTGGTGGGGGTATCCATTAATATGGGGCTCATTTGTTTCAGGCCTCCTTTGAAGCTACGAAAGGCTTCCGTTCCTTGACCTTCCGTTTGATGATCGATGCTGGCATGGTGAATGCATAGAAGGTTCCCAGCGGGTCCTTGACTTGAGCCATCAGCTCCAGGATGTTATCCTCGGAGAGCTGGGATTCATCATTGCCTATGGAGAAGATCGAAGCCAATGCGCTGAGCATGCTTCCACCCTGGTCCATGACCTCGGCGGTCGGTCCCATGCAGCCACGGCAAGGCTGGTTGGCCGCGAGGCACTTCGCCCCGCAACCGGCCCTGGTGGACGGTCCCAGGCATATGACTCCCTGGTCCAGCATGCACTTTTCGGGATCGATGTCGATATCGAAAGGCATGTTGATCTTATCCACCTTCTTCATGGTCCTGGTCCTGGGGCATTCGTCACAAAGCGCTTTCTGGGAGGCGATCACGGAGCCCTTAGGGGGCAACGGGGCGCCTTCCTTGACGTGCTTCTCCACTATGTCCAGGAACTCTTTGATCAAGTTGGTGGTCGGCGGGCAGCCTGGCATAAAATAATCGACGTCGATGACCTGGTCTAAGGTCAGGACGGTGTCATAGAGCAGGGGTAGGGTCACTTCCCCCTCGGGGGCCTGGTAGCTTACCTGAGGGTAGACCTTCTCCACGTTGTCCGATGTGGGTGTCTTCGTGTACACATACTCTAAGAGATCCTTCCTGTTGGTCACGTTCGCCAGTCCGGGAATTCCTCCGAAGCAGGCGCAGGAACCGAATGAGACCACTATCTGGGATTTTCGTCTCAGTAGCTTGGCCACATGCTCGTTCTCACTGCTTCTCACTGCCCCGTTGTATAACGTGGCGGTGATGTAACCATCAGGCATCGCCTCGACGTCCTTGAGCTTGGCATCCACGGCGATCGGCCAGAAAACGATATCAGCCATCTCGGCCACGCCTAGGATCTTCTCATCAATGTCTAGCAGGGCCACATCGCAGCCTCCGCAACCGGCACCCCAATATTGTGCGATCCTTATCTTTGCCATTTGTTTACCTCCTTAGGGTGAGAATCACTCCTCGTTTATGGGGTTCGGCCCCATTTCAGTTACAGTCTGGTTGAACTCCTTGATCGTCTGCTGGAACTTGATCCCCTCAGATGCGGAGACCCATTCCAGTTTCAGGCGATCAGGGTTAAAGCCATATTGCTCCAACAGCACGCGGAGCAGGGCGATCCTCCTCCTGGTACGGTAGTTGCCGCCGATGTAGTGACAGTCGGCGGGGTGGCAGCCTAGGACCAGAACACCGTCGGCCCCCTTGGCGAAGGCACGCAGGACGAACTCGGGGTCCACCCTGGCGGAGCACATGGTCCTGATGACCCGGAAGTTGGTAGGCATTTGCAGCCTGGAAACCCCGGCCAGGTCGGCCCCGGCATAGGAGCACCAGTTACAGCAGAACACCAACAGTTTGGGTTCCCATGCCCCGGCCTCTGCGGCAGGGGCGCTCTCGGCTTGAGCTTGGTCAGACATTACTTACCACCTCCAACCAGGGCAGAGTCGATCTGCGCATACATCTGGTTGTTCTTGAAGCCCTTCTGCTCCAACGCTCCGGAGGGGCAGGCGGCCACGCAAGTTCCACATCCCATGCACAGACCTTCGTTGATGACCGCCTTGCGCTTCTCGTCTTTGGCTGGGTCACCGACTATGGTGATGGCCTTGTACTCGCAGACCGGCTCGCATATGCCGCAGCCGTTGCAGACCGTCTCGTTCACCGCGGCGATTATGCCTTGGGTCTCCAGATGTTCCTTGGAGATGATGGTCATAGCCCTGGAAGCTGCACCGGAGGCCTGAGCCATGGACTCATCGATGAACTTCGGCCAGTGGGCCAGTCCAGCTAGGTAGATACCAGCGGTGGCGAAGTCGACCGGCCTCAGTTTCATGTGTGCCTCAAGGAAATATTTGTCCTTGCTCAACGGGACCTTGCATATCTTGGCCAGATCCTCGTTATCATCGTTGGGTCGGATACCGACGCTGAGCACCAACATATCAGGTGTCAGCTGGACAGGGGCGCCTAGCACCACATCGTCCACCAGGACCTTCATGGCGTTTCCGTCCATGGTCATTTCAGGCATCTTGTTCTCCGGGAAACGGATGAACTTGACACCCAGCTCGCCAGCCTCCTTGTACAGGATCTCCCTGAAGCCATAGGTCCTTATGTCCTTGTGCAGGACGTATACCTGGGCCTTGGGGTCCCTCTTCTTGATCTCGATGGCGTTCTTGACCGCCTTGGAGCAGCAGACACGGCTGCAATAGGGGGCCTCGTCGTTCCTAGAACCGACGCACTGGATCATGACCACGGTCTTGGCGTCGAACTTGCCGTCGACCATTACCTTCTCCAGTTCGTTCTGGGTGACCACTCCCTTGGCCTTGCCGTACATGTACTCCGTGGGCTCGTATGCCTTGGCCCCGGTAGCGACCACGATGGCGCCGGTCTCCAGCTCTTTGCCGCCGGTTACCTTCACCTTGAAGTTACCGACGAAGCCGGTCACATCCTCCACCCTGGTGTTCGTGTGAACGGTGATCTTGTCGTTGGCGCGCACCTTGGACTCCAGGTCCTTGATGTACTGCCTGGGAGAGATACCTTCCTCAGCGGTGTACAGATTGTTCATCTGTCCGCCCATGACACCAGTGGCCTCCACTATGTCGACCTTGAATCCTTGGGCAGCGATGTCCATAGCGGCGGTCATACCGGCCAGTCCACCGCCGACCACGACGGCGGAATGGGTGACTGCCAGCTTGGACTTGCTCAAAGGCTCGAGGAACCGAGATTTCGCGATGGCCATCCTGGTAAGATCACTGGCCTTCTGGGTGGCCTTCTCCGGCTCATGCATGTGGATCCAGGAGCACTGGTCACGGATGTTGGCCATCTCAAAGAGGAACGGGTTCAATCCCGCTTCCTTGATGGTGCTCTGGAATAGCGCTTCATGCGTCCTTGGGGTGCATGATGAGACCACTACGCGATTCAGCTTATGCTCCTTGATCATCTGTTTTATGATCTCTTGGGTATCGGCGGAGCAGGTGTACTTGTTCTCCGCGGCGTAGACCACATTGGGCAGGGTCTTGACATAGTCGACCACCGAGGGGACGTCCACAGTTCCACGGATGTTGATCCCGCAGTCGCAGACGAACACACCGATGCGGGGTTCCTGACCGGTCACGTCGATCTCAGGGGTCTCCTTGACCACAGTATCGATGCTCACCCTGTTGACGAACACATGTGCCCCGGCCTTGGCCGCGGCACCGCTGGCCTCAGCAACGGTGGTGGGAATGTCCTTGGGGGCGCTGAAGGCGCCAGTGACATAGATACCTTTCCTGGAGGTCTCCAGGGGGCTGTAGACGCCGGTCTGGCAGAAGCCGAAATCGTTCAGCTTGAAGCCCAACCTGTCGGCCAATGCCTTGGCCTGTGCCGGAGGCTGGAAACCAGCGGATAGAACGACCAGGTCGAACTCCTCGGCCAAGATGTTGGCGCCGTCACTGTACCGCAGAAGCAGATTGTTGCCCTCGGTCTCATCAACGGAGGCCACGCGGGTTCCGCGGTGCATCTTGATGCCGTATTCGCCCTCGGCCCTCTTGGCATAGTCTTCGAACTCCTTGCCGAAGGCCCTAACGTCCATGAAGAATATGGTGGACTTCAGACCAGTGGAATGCTCCCCGGCGATTATGGCCTGCTTGAGCGCGTACATGCAGCAGACGGACGAGCAGAAGGGATTACCGACCTTCTCGTCCCTGGAACCGACGCACTGGATGAATGCCACCTTCTTGGGGGTCTGATGATCTGAAGGTCTGACAACGTGTCCCTGGTAGGGACCGGTGGCGCTTAGAACCCTCTCGAACTCCAGGCTGTTGAGCACGTTCTTGAACTCCTTGTACCCGTACTCCTTCTTCAGGCGGGCATCGAACAGCTCGTAACCAGGTGCGAGAACTACGGCACCCACGTTGATCTTCACGATCTCTTCCTTCATCTCGTAATCGATAGCGTCAGCGGGGCAGACCTTCTTGCAGTTGCCGCACTTCCCCTTGGTGAGGAAAAGGCAATGCTCGGCGTCGATGGCGTATTTCATCGGGACGGCCTGAGCATAGGCCACATAGATGGCCTTCCTGTTCATCAATCCCAACTCATACTCGCTGGAGACCTTGGACGGACACTTTTCCGCACAAATTCCACAACCGACGCATCTGTCCTCCCGGACGTACCGGGGCTTTTTCTTCAATGTCACGGTGAAATTGCCGGCCTCTCCTTCAACGCCCATGACCTCTGTCAAGGTCATCATGCTGATCATGGGATGCCTGGATGCTTCCACAAGTTTAGGAGATAGGATACACATCGAACAGTCGTTGGTCGGGAAGGTCTTATCCAACTGAGACATGACCCCGCCGATGCTGGCCTTGTTCTCAACCATATAGACCTTGAATCCCGACTCAGCTAGGTCCAGTGAGGTCTGGACACCGCCAATGCCTCCCCCTACCACCAAAACAGAACCGCTTTTAGAATTCATTGTTGCTCCTCCTTTAATATCTTCTTTTGATCCCTTGGACGATTGTTCGCCTTTCGAGTCCTTTTTGAACAATCCACCAAATATTGACTTCAAACCGCTCAGTTTCCTCACCCTCCAAATTGTTAAACCCCATTCCTAATCAGAATACAAGATTCCATTTCCCTACAACCTATGTTCCAACCCCCTAGAGGTGAATGGGACCCTCCGGAAATCGTTATTGCCGGCGGCTGGTCCAGATGGGAATCGAGCCCTGCATTCGGAGCAGTTCCGCCATAATTACTATGTCCATATTTCAATATTTTGAATACAGTCGTGGGAAAGGACATGGTAACTCGTCAACGCATTTTATTTAAGAGCTTTTCGCTTTTATAGTTTCTTTTTTCGGAACAATTAGGTTGATTGTAAGGGAAATGGCGAATGATTCAGGATATCGATGCGTCTTCGTCCATGTTCGATTTTAATAATCGGATGATAAATCATATAAATGCAAAAGCGGTGGGTTTCAAGATGTTCTGGACCTTGTTCTTGGGATCGGTCGGTGTCTCCGCCGTCGTACCCCTTTATTACATAATAACTAAAAGGAACAAGGCCGGGATAAAAGGATGGACCTTTCACGAGGATCGCATAAAACCCTTGAGCAGGACGGAGGTCAGAGTACGTATCCGACCCGTACGTGGGGAGGGTGTAATATGTCAGATATGTATGGGGAGATTAAAGCCAGGCCTCCCCCATTTCAAATGTGAATGTGGAAAGGTGTTCCATATAACCTGCCTGAAACGGACCACGTTCTGTCCATATTGTCAACATAACTACCTACCTAGGGAGGTGGAGGAGGGCGCCACATACCCTGACATGGAGAGCATGGAATGTCCCGTGTGTAAACGATCGGTCTACAAGGATTCAGGCAGATGTGAGTGCGGGGCGATCATCGCCGATGAGGAGGGGCGATTCTACTGTCCGGGATGCGGAACGCAGATCGATGAAGGAGAGAACGAGTGTCCGCACTGCGCCGAACGTTTCGAGGATATTAATTTGATACAATGCCCCTTCTGCGGCCGTATCTTCGATGAGGGGAGGGGAATATGCGAATGCGGAACGTTCTTGAGCGAGGTCTGCCCCGATTGCGGAGTGCGCCTTTCGTCGGAGGACCGGTCCTGCCCTTCCTGCGGCATCAGGTTCGAGCTCGTGGAAGTGTGTTGAACACGGGCGCTGGTATTCCTTGACTTTTTATACTTTATAGAATATTCATAAAACGGGTGGGTGCCATTTGCCCTTTATTTGATAATCTGTTCCAGAAGGAAGGGGAGCAAGCTCCGTCGGCATCATGTGCCGATGACGAAGAACTGATGCGTCTAGTTGAGTCGCTGAAGATCAAGATCTCCATCATCGGTTGCGGAGGGGGCGGTTCCAATACTGTCCGCAGAATGCACCAGGGAAATGTTGAGGGAGTGAACCTGGTAGCCTTAAACACAGATGCTAGGCATCTGCTGTCCATACAAGCGCCGCACAAGATCCTCATTGGCAGAAGCATGACCAAGGGGTTGGGCTCTGGCTCGATCCCCGAAATAGGTCAGAGGGCCGCAGAGGAGTCCGAGAACGAGATCTGGAAGCACGTTGACGGACAGAACATAGTCTTCGTAGTGGCTGGAATGGGCGGAGGGACCGGCACAGGCTCCGCTCCAGTGGTGGCGGAGATGGCCAAAAAGGCCGGCGCGCTTACAATTGGGGTGGTCACCCTGCCGTTCAGGGCCGAAGGCACCGTCCGTATGACCAATGCCATCAAGGGATTGGAGCGGTTGAAGGAAAAGTGCGACACGACCATCGTTCTGCAGAACGACCGTCTACTGGAACTGGTGCCAAAACTGCCCTTGGAAGCGGCCTTCCGCGTCACCGACGAGGTGCTCATGCAGAGCATCAGGGGGATCACCGATGCCCTTACCAAGCCCGGCCTGGTCAACATCGATTTCAATGATCTATTGACGATCATGCGCAACGGTGGCATGGCCCTTATAGGGCTGGGCGAATCGAGCGAGTATGGCCAACGCGCTGAGGCATGCATCGAGGACGCCTTGTCGTCACCAATGCTAGGTTCGATCGACATCAAGCAGGCCAAAGGAGCTTTGGTCCGAGTGGTGGGAGGGGATGACCTGACCGTCACCGAGGCCGAAAAGTCCGCCCTGCTGGTGAGCGAAGCGGTCGACCCGCGGGCCCGTATCATCTGGGGCTGCGCGGTCAATCCCGACCTCAGTGGGAGCATGAGGGTGCTGGTGGTCTTGACCGGGGTCAAGTTCAACAGTATCGTTGATTCGATTAAGGGGAAATGAGGCTCGGCCGATGGTGGTGAAGGAAAAGCGCGGCAGGCGTCGCTACGTGGCTTTCAAGACCGATCGGAAGGCGTCGGACGAGGAATTGCTAGCGACCCTGACCTCGACCTTCTCCCCTATGGGGATCAAGGTCCCTAAAATAATTCAGTTCGACGGGTCAAAGGGAATATTTCGTTGCTCGCCTAAGGACAAGGACCGGATCTTGAACGCATTGGTCGCGCGGTCAGGTTTCGGACTATCGATAGTCACTCTGAGCACCTCCGGGACTCTCATAACCCTTCGGGAAAAATATTTCATCGTGGATGAACGCCGGTGATGACTGGACCGGGATACATTCCCTCCGAATAATCCCCAATAAATATATAGGTCTTGATAACTTAGGTGGCGTGAGTCGAAGATAATTGGAGTGATTTAATGCAACCAGGACAGATGGCATATGACCGAGCCATAACGGTTTTTTCTCCTGACGGGCGACTTTTTCAAGTGGAATATGCTCGAGAGGCTGTAAAGCGCGGCACCACCACCGTCGGCCTGAAGTTTAAGGATGGTGTGGTCCTCATCGTTGATAAGAGGATCGCCAGCCGCCTGATGGAGCCCAAATCAATTGAAAAGATTTTCCAGATCGATCACCACATTGGCTGCGCCACCTCGGGATTGGTGGCCGACGCCAGGATCCTTGTGGATCAGGCCAGGGTAATGGCCCAGATCAATAAGATCACCTACGACGAAAGAGCGGGAGTGGAAGATCTGGTCAAGAGGATCTGTGATTACAAGCAGAACTATACCCAATATGGGGGAGTTCGCCCCTTCGGCACCGCACTGCTGGTGGCGGGGGTTGACGATGCAGGTGAACATCTTTTCGAGACCGATCCCAGCGGGGCTTTGATATCATACAAGGCAGGCAGCATCGGCGCCGGTCGCAACGTGGTCATGGAGGTCTTCGAGGAGGATTACCAGGAAGGGATGTCCATGGAGGACGCTGTCGGACTCGGACTCAAGGCTTTGAAGAAGGCCACGGAGGAGGAGAAGCTCAACCCCAAGGCCGTGGAGATCGGTGTTGTCCGCCACGGAGAGAACTTCCGCCGCCTGGACGAGGCTGAGGTGGAAACCTTCATCGCCAAGGTCAACTCGGAGTGAGCTGGAGAGCAGATGGTAGACCTGGAAGAGGCGATTGTCGCTCGCCTGGAGTCTCACGGCGAATCATTTGAGGTTCTCATAGACCCTAAGGTGGTCAACCACATCAGGGATGGGAAGGAGGTCGAGTTGATAGACTATATGGTCATCGACGAGATCTTCAAGAACGCCCATAAGGGCACCCGTGCCTCTGAAGATAAACTCAAAGAGGTCTTCAAGACCCTCGACCCAGCCGAGATCGCCAAGATCATCATTCTGAAGGGAGAGGTGCAGCTCACCGCCCAACAGCGCAAGGAGATGCTGGAGAGCAAGCGGCTCCGCATCATCGCTACCATTGCTCGTAATGCTATCAACCCCCAGACCGGGGGACCGCACACCGCGCAACGCATAGAGATGGCCATGGAAGAGGCCAAGGTCCATATTGACGCCTTTAAACCGGTGGACCTGCAGGTCCAGCATGTTTTGGACAAACTACGACCTCTGATCCCCATACGTTTCGACAAGATACGAATCGCCATCAGGCTAAAGGCCGACGAGTACGCGCGATGCTTCGAGGACATGACCGAGATGGGGAAGGTCTCTAAGGAAGAATGGCAGAAGAACGGGGATTGGATCGGTGTCGTAGAGATCCCCGCAGGTCTGAGGGACGACCTGTTCCACCGGCTTAACGCCAAGACGCATGGCACGGTGGAGACCAAGCAATTGAGATGACACCATATATTAGATTCCAAGAGTTGATTAAATGAATAACGAGAGCTTTACCAGAGAACTGGTGCTACCCGGTGATGAATTGGACACCGGGACCATGAAGCCCGGTGAGGGAACCTACGTCCACGACGGAAAGATCTTCGCCGCCATGTTGGGCATCAAGAACGTAAAATCCAATTTTGTGAACGTCATCCCCCTGGGAGGCCGGTACATTCCCGCCCCTGGAGATATGATCATCGGCAAGGTGATGGACATCGGTCCCTCCAACTGGTTGATCGACATATTCTCACCATACCCCGCCCCACTGCATGTCAACGAGGTGCCTTGGAGGGTGGAGTTCGGGGACACCGCCCGGTACCTGGGGATAGGCGATACTTTGCTTGCCAAGGTTCTAATGGTTGACGAGACAAAACGTGTGCAGGTGACCATGAAGGAGCAGGGGCTGCGCAAGCTCCAGGGCGGACAGATCGTGGAGATCGCCCACAGCAAGGTTCCCCGGGTCATCGGCAAGAACGGGTCCATGATCCAGATGATCAAGACCTACACCAACTGCCGTATATTCATCGGACAGAACGGTAGGATATGGATGGACGGGAACATGGAAGATATGGTTCACGCCGTACAGGCAATTAAGATGATAGACGAGGGAGCGCAGACCCTGAAACTGACCGAGCGGGTGAAGGAATTCCTGGAATCGGTATATCGCAAGGAAGAATGAGGTGTTTTAATGGGTGGAAATTCTGATATGAAGCTCATCGATGAAAACGGTATTAGGACAGACGGTCGGAAGGTGGATGAGCTCCGGCCAATCAAGATCGAGGCCGGAGTGCTCAAGAACGCCGATGGCTCAGCGTACGTGGAGGTAGGAAAGAACAAGGTATTGGCAGCGGTGTACGGACCAAGGGAATGTCACCCCCGCCACATGCAGAACCCTGCCAAGGCTATCATACAGTGTAGATACAATATGATCTCCTTTTCGGTGTCTGACCGCAAGAGGCCGGGCCCGGACCGAAGGTCGGTGGAGATATCCAAATTGATTTCCGAGGCGTTGGATTACGTGGTGTTCACTGAGAACTACCCCCGTACCTCCATTGATGTATACATAGAGGTTTTGCAGGCCAACGCCGGTACAAGATGCGCTGGATTGACCGCAGCCGCCGTGGCTTTGGCTGATGCAGGCATTCCTATGAGGGACATCGTGCCCTCCGTTGCCGTCGGGAAGGTCAACGACACCGTGGTCCTGGACCTCAACAAGGAGGAGGACAATTTCGGTCAGGCGGACCTGCCTATCGCCATGATCCCTAGGACCGGAGAGGTCCTATTGATGCAGATGGACGGGCACCTGACCAAGGCCGAGTTCGACCAAGCCATGGAGATGGGGATCAAAGCCTGTAAGGAGATATATGAAGTACAGAAGGACGCCCTTCGCCGCCGCTACGCCATAGTGAATGGTGAGGGCGATGAAGAGTCCAAGGAAGAGCCTGTGGAAGAGCCTATGGAAGAGTCCAAGGAAGAGCCTGTGGAAGAGTCCACGGACCAACCCGAAATGACCGAGGAGGATTGAAAATGGCAAGATCAGTCGTTTCTGAGATCAAGAGGGATCACATCAACAAACTTGTCGCAGACGGCCACCGCGTAGATGGACGTGCATGGGACGAGTTCCGAAATATATCTATCCAGACCAATGTGGTAGAGACCGCTGAGGGATCTTCCCGGGTCAAGATCGGCAACACCGAGGTCATCGTCGGAGTGAAGATGACCGTGGGCGAGCCTTTCTCCGACACCCCCAACAGGGGAGTCCTCACGACCAACGCCGAGCTCATTCCAATGGCCTCGCCAAACTTCGAGTCCGGTCCCCCGGACGAGAACTCGATCGAGCTGTCCAGGGTCGTTGACCGCGGTATCAGGGAAAGCCAGATGATAGACCTGGAGAAACTCTGCATAGAGCCCGGCAAGAAGGTGTGGATCAATTTCGTGGACATCTACGTGCTGGATTTCGACGGAAAC
This sequence comes from Methanomassiliicoccales archaeon, assembly GCA_035527755.1. Classification (NCBI taxonomy): domain Archaea; kingdom Methanobacteriati; phylum Thermoplasmatota; class Thermoplasmata; order Methanomassiliicoccales; species Methanomassiliicoccales archaeon. The sequence goes on from DATKZX010000008.1 coordinate 146,610, forward strand.
CTGTTCGACGCCTGCTCCCTGGGAGCGGTTGCGGCCATAAAGAGCGCCATAGTACCAGCGTCGGCACATGGATTGGGCGAGGATTACCCCATGCCCACCACCTGCACCCCGATCTCCGTGACCGCGGTGCAAATCGAAAACTCTATATTGGTTGACCCGAGTCTCGACGAAGAAAAGGTCGCGGCAGCTAGGCTGACCGTTACCACTGATGACAACGGAGACCTGCGGGCCATGCAGAAGGGCCTACGCGGGGCGCTCACGGTGGAACAGATCAATACCATCATCGAGACCTCTCGAAGATTAGGTAGTGAGATTAGAAAACTAGTCGGGTGAAAGCAATGGCAAAAAGAACTGATAAGGCCGGGACCTCCGGCAGGTACGGAGCCAGATACGGCGTGGTAGTCAGGAAGCTTACCAGGGACATCGAGAAGGTCCAAAGATCCAGGTCCGAGTGCCCCAGCTGCCACCACATTAGCGTGAAGAGAGTATCCTCGGGGATATGGGCATGCAGGCACTGCGACACCAAGTTCGCGGGCGGCTGTTACACCCCCAGGGTGAGAGAGGCGGTCTCGAAAGAGATCTTGGCCGCCGCAGCTAAGGAGATCTAAGCTTGACATACAAGTGCGGCCAATGTGAGAAACCTATCCGTTCCAACGTCAACGCCGTGGGGATGCAGTGTGAGAACTGCGGATCCAAGATGTTCTACAAGGAGCGGCCTAACGTCAAGAAGGTTATCAAAGGCCGTTGATATGTTCCGAGCCACCCTAGGGGTGAGCTCCCCCTACGCCTCCACCGTGGCCAAGGCCATAGGACCGGAGGCCGGAAGGGAAATACCCCGTACAAGAGCGGAAGTGCGCCATTCTGAAGGGTCGATGACCCTGATATTGGATGCGGATGACCTCTCGGCCTTACGGGCAGCTTTAAATTCCTACATCCGATGGATGAGCATCGCAGAAAAGATGAGTGAAACGGTCGGTGATATTGATGGATGAGATCAGCCCCAAACTTCAGAACCAGATCGCCCAATTCCAGCAGCTTCAGCAGCAATTGCAGACGGTCATGAGCCAGAAGATCAGAATGGACGCCATGTTGAAAGAGATGGAAATGACCATCGAAGAATTGAAGAAGGTGTCCGAGGACGCCGTGGTGTTCAAGAGCGTCGGTTCCCTGATGATAAAGATCAGCGACAACCCCGCCCTCCTGAAGGATATCGAGGAGGACAAGGAGACCACCGAGGTCAGGGTTAAGAGCCTGGACCGTCAGGAGAAGATGCTCAAGGAGAAGTTCCAGAGCGTTCAGGAACAGCTGAACCGCGCCTTGGGCGCCCCTCCGAAGCAGGATGATGAGGACAACTGAGCCTCCATCCCTTTCTCTTTATTTCACTAAAAAATGAAAATAGAACCGAGGTCTTCACCGTTGCAGATGCTTGACGACATCATCGGAAGGTTGGCCTCCTCTGACAAACTTATATTGGTCCACGGCAACGCGGACCCGGACGCATTAGGCAGCGCCTATGCTCTGAGCAAAGCCTTCCCTCCAGCCTCAATACTTGCGGTGGAGGGGTTGGACCGTACCTCAAAGAACGTCTCCGCCCGTTTGGGCATCGAACTTCTGACCTGTCCGGACCATGAATATCCCCTCATCGTTGTGGTGGACACTTCTTCTCCTGAACAATTGGGAAGTTATGGCCAGATCGCGGGGGAGATGATCATTATCGACCATCATTGCCCCTCAGAAAAGTGGGTAGGGAGAGGAACTTACCTCTGCGATGACAGTAAAAAGAGTTGCGCCGAATTAGTGCTGGACATCATAGAGAAGGCCGAAATTGAGATCACTCGGACCATGGCATTGGCCCTATGCGCCGGAATACTTACTGACACGGGGCATTTCCGTTTCTCCAACCCCGCTTCGCTTCGAGCGTTCGCCCGCTTGATAGAGGGGTCCAACCTCAACATCGAAGAGGTGCTCTCGCTCACCGAATCGCCCACCGATATCTCAGAGAGAGTAGCCCAGATGAAAGGCGGGCAGCGGCTTCGCTTCGAAAGGGTAGGTCAACATATCGTGGCCATATCCCAAGGCAGTTCCTTCGAATCATCGGTATGCAAGTCGCTCCTGTCACTGGGGGCGGACATTGCGTTCGTCGCTTCACAGCGTAGCGGGGAGTTCCGTTTGAGTGCTCGAGCCCGGCAGGAAATGGTGCGAAAGGGATTGCACCTGGGACAGTTGCTGGGCGACGTGGGTCAAGAGACCGATAACGACGGCGGCGGACACGGCGGGGCGGCCGGGCTCGTCGGCGAAGGGGATGCCGAGGCCATACTCAACATTTGCATGCACAAGTCCATGGCCTTTTTGAGAACGCTGAAATAAGGTCAGCGAAGCTTCCTGACATCAGCTAGGACCTTCAGTATGCGCTCCAGGTTCTCCGGTTTTCGTTGGAAGTATTCGCGTGTTGGCGCTAGCACTTCCGCCAAAGCGGCGGCCGTCCCGTTCTTCAGGTCCATGGGATGCAGTTTCCCGGATAGGTAGGTGCGCTCCAGCTCATCGTAGTTCTGGAACTCCAGATCGCCGCCGAACTTCTCCGGTCTCTCGAAGCGCAGGACGTCCATCCGTTCGAACAGCACATAGCGACATATGGCCATTACCGGGTTGCCCTCCGCCTCCGGAGGGCAGAAGGCCTTGCCAAGCTTGCGCTTGATGTCTTCCGGTGAATCGTGTATGAGCAGGCTTCCGTCGGGGTCGCTCTTGGACATCTTACTGTTCACCGGGTCCATGCGGTTCCCGCCTTTCAATCCTGGTAAAAGGGGAGTGTGCACCGCGACGGCCTTCTTGACGCCCATCTTCTCCGCCGCTTCGCGAGCTAGCATGTGAGCTCTTCTCTGGTCCAACCCGGCGTATGCCACGTCGACGTCCATGAAGATGAGGTCGGCAGCCTGCATGAGCGGGTACATCATCTTACTGGAGTCGACATCAGCCTCGTCCTCGCTTCGGCCCATGATGGTCATGGCCCTCTTCACCCGTTGCAACGAGGAGGCCTTTCCGACCTTGATCACCGTCTCCCAGTAATCGATGTCGTCCATGATCTGAGATGCCAGTTTATATTGCACTTTCTCCCTGGGCACGCCCAAGGCCTCGAAGCAGTCCTTCATGTACTCGGCGCAGACCCTTATGTTCTCGATGTCTCCGCCCAACTTGTCGTTTATGTAGGCGTGCCAATCGGCCAAGAATATGATAAAATCAAAATTGGCGTCCACGAAGTTGCGGATCTTCTGGGCAGTGACCATCCAACCGATGTGCACCAGTCCGGAGGGTTCGAAGCCGATATATCCGGTGGGGGAGCTCTTGTTCTGAAGTACCTGCTTTAGATCTTCAGAGGTGATGATCTCCTCGGTGTTCCGGGCCACGAGTGCGTACCGCTCTTCGATGTCCATTATCCTCAGGCTCGAATGTGGAACGGACTATTAAATTGATTTGATATTCAATCACGGAACAATCTAGCCAGCTTCTCCGCCGCCGCATTGACCGTGTCCACCACCATGGAGGTCGGGGGGCAGTATGCGTTCTCCATGCGTTCCACGAACTCTTGGACGTTGACACCCTCCAACAGCGCGGCGGTGATCCAGTTCACCCGGCCAGTGACATCCTCGCCGCCTATGATCTGTCCACCGATCAATCGTCCGCTATCGGCATCGGCCAGTAGTTTGACCGTGGTCATCTTTCCCCCAGGATAGTATCTGGCCCGTGAAGATCCTTCGGCCAACGCCTCCTTGACCTTGAGGCCGTAGTAATCCGCTAGGGAACGGGAGATCCCGGTCCCGCCCACCTGAAGTCCGCCGATGACGCTGATGAAAGGGCTGGCCGTCCCCGGGAAAGTGGCCTTTCCACCAGTGGCGCGGATCCCGGCCACACGGCCCTGACGTACCGCGGTGGAACCCAGCTGGCTCATCGTTGGTCCGGCGGTGACCGCGCTTTGACACATGACCACGTCGCCTGCCAGATAGATATCCGGAACCAAACGGCCTTTGCGGTAGGGCTGAAGACTGGGGCTGACCCTGACCGCACCCAAGGGACCTATGTCCAGCCCCATCTGCTCTGGCAACTTGAGGTTGGCCCTCACTCCCGTGGCCATGACGACCATCTGACAAGGGATGTGGACGTTCCCTACGGTGACCCCGGTGACGTCCTCCTTCCCCTCGATCCGGGAGAGCGGCGCTCCCATGACGAACTTGATGCCCAATGATTCGCAGTGGGACCGTACCAGATCGGCCATGTCCCTATCCAATATTCGGGGGAAGACCTGGTCGAACATCTCCACCACGGTGACCTGTTTCCCCTGTTCTTGTAAGGCTACGGCCATCTCCAGACCGATGACCCCGGCTCCGGCCACGACCACCTGCTGCACCTTGGGCATATGGTCCATGATGGCCTGCCCGTCGGATATCCATCTGACCGGGAACACTCCCTTAAGGTCCCGACCGTCAACTGGAGGAACGAAGACCATTCCGCCAGTAGCCAATATCAATACGTCGAACTCGATGTCCCGACCGTCCTTGGTGGTCAGATGCCTCTTGTCTAGGTCTACCTTGTCGACGGTGGTTCTGACCAGGACCTTGATGTTCCTTTCGCTCTGGTAGAACTCAGGGGTATGCATCACGATGCTCTGGAAATCCTTGATCTTCCCTTCCAGCACGAACGGTATGGCGCAGGGTGAATAGGCCACATGCTCGTCCTCGGTGATGAGAGTGATGTCGTCCTGCCCGTGCTCCCTGGCGGTAGAGGCGGCGGTCATGCCGGCCGCACCTCCTCCGATAACCACGATCTTCCTGGCCATGATGCTCTCCCAGGCAGCAAATCCGGAAGAAAGGATATAAAATGTTGGTAATGAGGTAAAGCGCATTCCTAAAATAGTAAGGGACGTTTGCTATGGAACGGATATGGAGCACCCATGAAAAACCTGGACCTTAACAGACCGGTGACGATCTGGAAGGAGGACGACGTGGTCGATGGTAAGAAGGAGAAGGCCCTAGTGGCCATCTTCCGCACCCGTGGCTGCCATTGGTCTCGAAAGTGCGGATGTTCCATGTGTGGTTATAACGTGGAGAGCCTGGAAGGCATCGGCGTTCCTGAGCTCACAGCTCAGCTCGAGGCCGTTCTATCCCGATACGAAGGGGAAGGCATGGTCAAGCTCTACACCTCAGGAAGTTTCCTCGATCCAATGGAGATCCCGGAAGAGGTGCGGGACCGCATCCTTAGTTCATTTGATAATGCGAAGCAGGTGCTCTTCGAAAGCCGTCCAGAGTTCGTTACGCCTGAGACGCTGCAGCATCTGCCGGACCACTCTGCGGTGGCGTTAGGGTTGGAGAGCGCCTCGGACAAGGTGCTCCGTTGCAGCGTGAGAAAGGGTTTCGGTACCAAGGACTACCTGAGAGCTGCTGAGGCCGTCAATTCCCGCGGATTTCCTGTCCGCACATACCTATTGCTTAAACCACCATACCTCACTGAAAGCGCGGCGATCGATGACACCCTTAGGTCCGTAAAGTTCGCCGCCCCCTATTCGGACAGCATCTCCATCAACCCGCTCAATGTGCAGAAGGAGACCTTGGTGGAAGGGCTATGGCGCCGCGGTGATTACCGGCCTCCGTGGATCTGGTCATTGTTCGAGGTGCTAAAGAGCAAGGCGGAACTGCCGGGCGTGAGGCTGTTCTCCTCACCCAGTGGTGCTGGTACCCAAAGGGGGGTGCATAATTGTCCCGACTGCGACCGCAGATTGCTGGACATATTAGAAAAGTTCAACTTCGAGCAGGACGTTGAACTCCTTGGTGGTCACCATTGCCACTGCCGAAAGGAATGGAATTCACTGGTCGGCCTGGAGGAGCTCATGCGCACCTCTGTTGACGTGAGCCGGCATCTAGGAGACGAACTGGTGCTTTAGAGGGATGTACATGGAGTACGAGATAAAACGAGGAAGCTACGGCAATCTTGAGGGCGACGGCCTGATCAACATGATGGACACGGCGTTCGGACCGACCAAGAAGGAAGGCGACAAGTGTGTCTCATCCTTCGGTGCCATGACCCGAATAGAGGTGCGTTTGAAAAGCAAGACGCTCCTAGACATCACCACGGACACCGATAAGGGAGCCAGCGTGGAATTGGCCCAGGAGACGATCAGGCGGTGGAACGCCTTCTTGGAGCAGGTGACCGGGTTCACATCCAAGGAGCGGCGCACACGTCTTCAGAAGAAGGCCAAGGAAGGCAAGCTCTAGAAACGTCCAGAGGGACCTTTTCCTATCCTTATTATATATAGTGAGCAACGATTGTTTTATATACAGATATTAGTATGCGAGTTCTGCTCAACGCACTGAGGACGTTCGACCAGACCCCTTGGGCAATGCTTCAAGCATCCCTAAGTCGCCCCCATCCGCGCATTCTGGAGGGTGATGACGGTGTCACGGTCGAAGGTGCTGACCTCAACACTCTTGAGAACAGGCGTTAGCGTAAGAGAGTGTGCTCTCTCATGAGATAGGGAGAGGGAGATCCATGTCGAACATTAGACGTCCGAGAAGAGGCTCAAAGGGTTTTGGCCCTAGGAAAAGGGCCGTTAGCCAGACACCGAGGCTGGATGCTTGGCCCGAGATTAGCGAAGGCCCTAAAGTCCAAGGTTTTGCCGGTTATAAAGCAGGAATGACTCACGCATTCATCGTGGATCACCGCAACAAGAGCACCACTTCTGGTCAGGAGATCAGGGTGCCTGTCACTGTTCTAGAAGTACCCCCAATGGTGGTTGCCGCGGTACGTATCTACGAGAATACCCGCTATGGGCTAAAGACCTCTGGAGAGGTCTGGGCCAATCAGCTGGACGAGAACTTGTCCAGGCTATTGCCCGTTCCCAAGAAGGTCGACGCCGAGCAGGCCTGGGAGAAGATGAAAGGTGTGGACACCGAGGACGTTAGGGTCCTGGCGTTCACCCAACCCAAGCTGGTCCAAGGAGTGCCGAAGAAGCGCCCCGAGCTCATGGAGCTGCGCATAGGCGGCGGCACCATGGATGCGAGGGTAGAGTTCGCCAAGGCGTTGCTGGGTAAGTTCATCAGCATCAACGACTTCGCCAAGGTTGGCGGGATGATCGATGTCGTCGCCATCACCAAGGGGAAGGGGTTCCAAGGCGCTACCAAGCGCTGGGGCCTGAAGTTGCTGTCCCACAAGAACTCCAAGCACCGCCGCATGGTCGGTAACCTGGGACCTAAGAGGCCTGGTTACGTCCGAGGCACCGTTCCTCAGTCCGGTCAGATGGGATACCATCAGAGGACCGAGGTCAACAAGCTCATATTGAAGATCGGGGAAAGTGGGCAGGAGGTCAGCCCCAAGGGCGGCTTCCTACACTACGGTGTGGTAAGAAACCCCTTCGTACTGATCCACGGATCCGTGCCTGGCCCGACAAAGAGGCTGGTGCGGATGAGGGACCCGGTAAGAAGGCAGCAGGCGGACCTGAAGGAAGCGCCTGATATGGTGTACATATCCACCGAATCCAAGCAGGGGGCGTAAGCAATGGTCGATAACGCACAGGTCAACATATATTCGTTAACGGGCGAGGTCCTAAGGACCCAATCCCTACCCGGGGTGTTCGCCACCCAGTTCCGACCCGATGTCATCCACAGGGCTGTAGTGGCCGAGCAGGCCAACAAGAGGCAGCCCTATGGGTCCAAGCCGGGTGCCGGAATCAGGCATTCGGTGTCAACCTGGGGCAAAGGCCGAGGCGTGTCCAGGGTCCAGAGATTGGCCCAGGGCGCCAAGGGTGCCGAGTCCCCTAACAACGTGGGAGGCCGCCGTGCCTTCCCGCCCAGAGTGGACAAGGACTGGAGCAAGAAGGTCAACCAGAAGGAGCGCATATTGGCTCGCTTTTCGGCATTGGCCGCCACCGCTGATGCGGAGAAGGTCAAGGCCCGCGGTCACCGCTTCAATGAAGAGCTGACTTTGCCAGTGGTCATAGAGGACCGCCTGGAGGACGTTCGCAGCACTGCTGAGGTGCTAGATGTCCTGATGAGCCTCGGTCTGCAGGACGATGTCATCCGCAGCAAGGATGGGATCCGTGTTCGAGCCGGCCGCGGCAAGATGAGGGGACGGCGCTACCGCATGCCCCGAAGCCTGCTCATAGTGGTCTCGAACCACGACGTCGCTCTGATCAAGGGCGCCAGGAACCTTCCAGGTGTCGAGGTTATGAACGCCGAGGGATTGAATTCAGGACTGCTGGCCCCCGGTGGATTGCCCGGAAGACTGACGGTGTTCACTGAGTCCGCGCTCAAGATAGTAGGAGAGTGGTGATCATGGCCAGAAAGGTACTGCTTTATCCATATGTGACGGAAAAGACCATGAACTACATGACCGGCACGCCTACCCAGGATTTCACGGACGGGAACAAGATAGTTTTCATCGTGGACCGCTTCGCCAACAAGGCGCAGATCAAGGTAGCTTTCGAAGAATACTTCGAGGTCAAGGTAGACAAGGTCTGGACCAAGATAGCCAAGGATGGCAAGCACGCCACAATAAAGCTAGCTGAAGGATACTCTGCCGAGGACATCGGTATGAGGATAGGAGTCTTCTGAGGAGGGGGAACATGGGTAGACGACTAAGACAACAGAGAAGGGGCCACGGAAGCTCCACCTATCGGTCCCCGAGCCACAGGCACGTGGGAGAGATAAAACACCCCCATTCTGAACTGAAGAATGGTGTAGTGACAGATATTATCCACGCCCCGGGCCGTAACAGCCCGGTGGCGGAGATCAAGTTCGAGAGCGGGAAGAAGGACAAGATCATCGCGGTCGAAGGCCTGATGGTCGGACAGGATATCAGCGTGGACGGTACAAAGAACCTGAAGCCTGGCAGCATCCTGCCCTTGTCCAACATCCCTGAAGGTACTCTGATCCATAATCTGGAAGCCAGACCTGGCGATGGCGGAAAGTTCGTACGCACTGCGGGAACCTACGCCACCTTGGTGACGAAGGGTGACACCGTAGTGGTGCAGTTGCCCTCCGGCGCCTTCAAGAACCTGGACCCCAGGTGCCGCGCCGGCATTGGTATAATCGCGGGCGGAGGTGCTTCGGAGAAGCCGTTCGCCAAGGCAGGAAAGAAGTTCCATGCCCTACGTAGCAAGGCAAAAGCAAACTTCAAGGTGAAGGGAGTGGCCATGAACGCGGTCGATCACCCCCACGGTGGTGGCGGTCACCCGCACGTTGGTAAACCTAGCACCGTATCGAGGAACGCCCCGCCGGGAAGGAAGGTCGGTAGGCTTTCCCCCCAGAAGAAACAGAGGAAGTGATTCTAGATGGCCGATGAAAAGCTAACTGGTACCAAATCCTCGAGGAGGAAGCAGAGGAAGAAGAAGGGCATGATGACCGCCCGTAGGAAGAAGGAATTCACCTACCGCGGTTTCAACCTGGAGCAGCTCCAGGAGATGCCTTTCGAGGAGATGGTGGACCTTCTGCCGTCCAGGACCCGAAGGTCCTTCCGTCGCGGACTCAACGAGGAACAGAAGACCACCTTCGACAAGATATGGTCCGGAAAACACGAAGTGGTGCGTACGCACCGCAGGGACATACCGGTCGTGCCGGCCTTCGTTGGTCGCCGCGTGGCCGTGTACAATGGAAAGGAATTCAAGGAAGTCGAGATAAAACCGGAGATGATCGGGCACTTCCTGGGCGAGTTCGCCGCGACAAGGGGCTCCGTGAAGCACTCTGGTCCTGGCGTCGGTGCGACCAGGGGATCCAAGTTCATGCCGCTGAAGTGAGGTGACAAACATGGTTGGATACACTGCTCAAGCCGATCCGGACACTACGTCCAAGGCCATCGCCAAAGAGTTGCCCATCTCCCCCAAGTTCTCACGTGAGGTTTGCCGGATGATACGGGGAAAGAAGGTAGATTACGCCATCCGCATGTTGGAAGAGGTCGTGGAGCTGCGCCGCCCGGTGCCGATCCGCCGCCACAACTATGGTGTAGCCCACAAGACCGGGGTCGGACCCGGTCGTTTCCCCACTAAGGCCGCCAAAGCCATCATCAAGGTGCTGCAAAGCGCCAAGAGCAACGCGGAGTACAAGGGACTGGACGCCGACAATATGAAGGTGAGAATAGTATCCGCGCACATGGGAAGGACCATACGCGGTTACATGCCCAGGGCACACGGTCGCAGCACCCAATGGGACCAGCAGACCGTGAACATCGAAGTCATACTGGAGGAGGTTCAGTAAATGGCCAGCGAAAGAAAGTTCGTGGCGGAGAACATCAGAAGGGTTCTCCTTAAGGAATATTTGATGAAGACAGTCGATCGCGCCGGATTCGGCGGGGTGGACGTACAGAGGACCCCGATGGGGACCAGGGTCACCCTGGTCGTCGAGAGGCCCGGCATCGTCATTGGTCGTCGCGGTGCGGCGATCAAGTCGCTGACCAAGGCCATCGAGGACAACTATCATTACGACAACCCTCAGATCGAGGTCCAGGAGGTCGAGAACCCCAACCTCAACGCCCAGATCATGGCCGAGAAGCTGGCCTTCGCTCTGGAGCGAGGCTGGCACTTCCGCCGGGCCGGGCATTCCACGGTGCGCCGCATCATGGAATCCGGGGCTCGTGGCTGCCTGATAATCATCTCCGGCAAACTTACCGGGGAGAGACACCGCACTGAGAAGTTCAAGGACGGGTACATAAAGTACTGCGGAGAGACCCGGTTGCTGTTCGTGGACACCGGATTCGCCGTGGCCAAACTTAAACCGGGCGTCATAGGCGTCCAGGTTGAGATCATGGACCCCGACGCACGCCTCCCTGCGGAGATCGACGTCATGCCGATGGATGAAGCCATCAAGGCCAATCCTGAACTGATGGAGATCCTGCGCAAGGAGGACGAGGTATCGGTCATCGCCGAGCACCCCGCGGAGGAACCCTCACTGGAAGAAGACAAGGAGGAGGTGGCTGAATAAATGGCTTTGATACATACCTCTGAAATCAGGAAGATGAACGTGGATGAGAGGGCCGGCAAGCTCCGCGAGCTGCAGGATGAGCTCATGCACGAGAAGGGAGCGGCCGCCATGGGCGGCGCTCCTAACAACCCGGGGAAGATCAGGGCCCTAAGGACCAACATCGCCAGGATCCTAACCGTCCAGAAGGAGGAAGAGAAATAATGGCCGACATTTGCTCGGTATGTGGGCTCCCTAAAGAGCTGTGTATGTGCGAAGAGATCGCCAGAGAACAGCAGTCCGTAAGGATCTTCACCGACAGCCGACGGTACGGCAAAAAGGTCACCGTTGTCGATGGCATCGATGCCACTGATATAGACATGGATGACCTGGCGCGCACCTTGAAGAACAAGTGCGCCGCCGGCGGCACCGCTAAAGAAGGCAAGATCGAGCTCCAGGGGGACCACAAGAAGAAGGTCCAACAAGTCCTGGAAGAAATGGGCTTCAAGACCGAGGTTCGGTAGGAGCCATGGACAAAAGGGATTTCATGAGACAAGAACTCATCGGACTGGACATCGAGGTGGTGGAATCCAACTGTCCCGAGCACCTGTTGCGCGGGAAGGTGGTGGACGAGACCAAGAACATGCTGGCCATCTCCTGCCAGGGCAGTGAGCGGTGGATACCCAAGTCCGGCCATGAGTTCGAGTTCACATATCAGGGCGAGAGGATCAGGGTCCCAGGATCCGAGATCCAGTATCGACCAGAGGATAGGATCAAGAAAATTAGGTGATCTAATGAGCGAAGTTAGAGACATTGGCATTGATGTCAAGGCCCCCTCGGCCACCTGCGAGGACCAGTACTGTCCATTCCACGGGAAGCTCCCGGTAAGGGGACAGATCATTGACGGCGAAGTAGTGTCCGTTAAGATGAACGGCAGCGCCGTGGTCGAGAGGAATTACTTGAAGTATGACAAGAAGTACGAACGTTTCGAAAAGAGGACGAAGAGATACACCGTCCACAACCCCCCCTGCCTTGAGATAGGCTCGGGGGACAAGGTGCGCATCATGGAGTGCCGCCCCTTGAGCAAGACGGTGTCATTCGTCATCGTGGAGAAAAGGTGAGGACATGAAGGGATTGGCAGGAAACCAGACCCGGGGCATCATTACCGGCACCGTCCTGGATGTGGTGGACAACACCGGCGCCAAGACCATCAGTGTCATCGCCGTGCCAAACTATCACGGGACGCACGGACGCTGCCCCGCCGCGGCCGTGGGTGACATCGTAGTCGCCTCGGTGAAGAAGGGCACTCCCGAGATGAGACGACAGGTGGTATACGCCATCGTCGTCCGTCAGAGGAGACCGTTCCGCCGGGCGGACGGGACCATGGTGCATTTCGAGGATAACGCAGCGGTCATCACCACCGATGAGGGTGAGACCAAGGGAAGCGACATAAAGGGACCCGTGGCCAGAGAGGCCGCTGAGCGCTGGCCGCGTGTAGCCGCCACCGCTTCGACCATCGTTTGAGGTGTTGGAAATGACGAGCAAGTTGGCAAGAAAACAGAGGAAGGCGCTGTACAACGCGCCGAACCACGTGCGCAACAAAAGCGTCGGCTCCCACCTCAGCGAAGAGCTGGTCGAGAAGCTGGGACGCCGCACCGTCAGGGTCGTCAAGGGCGACACTGTCAGGGTGGTCCGAGGGGATGAGCAAATACTCAACCTCGAGGGTAAGGTCACCAGCGTGGACACAGAGAAGGGACGTCTTATCATCGAGGGAGTGACCATCGCCAAGGCGGACGGCACCATGACCGAAAGGCCAGTGCATGCCTCCAACGTGGTCATCATCAAGCTTGAACTAAAGGACAATTACCGCAAGCAGAAATTGCAATTCGAGGAGGGCTCCTCATGACCCAAGATTTAAAAAGATTGAACGCACCGAAGAGCTGGCCGGTGCCAAGGAAGAGCAGCGTATGGGTGACCAGCCCCAACCCCGGCGCACATCCGCTGGACCAATGCATGCCCCTGACCCTGGTGTTGCGGGACCTGCTTAAGGTCTGCGATACCGCCGCCGAGGCCAGGAAGATCCTCTCCGCCAAGCATGTATTGGTGGACGGAAGGGTGGTCACTGAGGCCAAGCTCCCCGTGGGCCTGATGGACGTATTGAGCCTGCCCGCTTCGGGCAAGTACTACCGCATGCTGCTGGACAGCCGCGGAAAGTTCATACTGGTCGAGACGACCGAGGAACGCGCCAAGTGGAAGTTGTGCCGCATAGAGAACAAGACCGTCATCAGCGGCGGCCGCATGCAGCTTAACATGCACGACGGACGCAACATCCTGGTCACCGAGGACAGCTACAAGACCGGCGATGTACTGAAGATAGAACTGCCGACGCAGAAGATCATCGAACCATTCAAAATGGTACAGGGCAATGTGGCCATGATCACCAGCGGCAGCAGCGCCGGTCAGATAATGGTGATAGAGGAACAGGTCGAAGCGCGTTCCTCCTCACCAGACCTGGTTCGGTTCAAGAACGGAAAGTTGACCGTGAAGAACAACGTGTTCGTGATCGGAAACAAGACCCCCGAGGTCGTACTGCCTGAGGTGAGCGTGGTATGAGCGAGAACATAATGCGCAAACCGCGCATCGAGAAGGTTTCCGTCAACATCGGGGTCGGCGAATCCGGAGAAAGACTAGTAAAAGCACAGAAGGTGTTGGAGATGGTCACCACACAGAAATCCAAGCAGACCTTCTCCAAGGTCACCAACCGTGATTTCGGCATCCGCGAAGGTCAACCGATCGGATGCATCGTCACTCTCAGGGGAGAGAAGGCCATGGACTTCCTGAAAAGGGCGTTCACCATTCGCGAGAACCGCATCGCCTCATACTCCTTTGATCAAGAGGGTAACCTGTCCTTCGGGATACCCGACTACACCGACTTCTCAGGGTTGAAGTACGACCCGGAGATCGGTATCTTTGGCATGGACGTAAGCGTGTCCATCCAGAGGCCTGGAAAGAGAATAACCAGGCGCCGCATCATGCGCTGTAAAGTGCCCAAGAACCACCGTATGACCAGGGCAGAGGCCATGAACTTCATGAAGGAGATATTCAACATAGAGGTGATCGATTGAAGCCTAAAAAGAAATTCGGACGGAGCGTGGGCTGCACCAGATGCGGTCGTAAGAGAGGGCTCGTCCGCCGTTACGGAATGCACCTTTGCAGACAATGCTTCAGGGAGATCGCGCCGCAGATAGGGTTCAAGAAGTACTCGTGAGGTGAAAAAAATGCAGAGCGATCCATTGAATGATGCGATGTCCACCATCAAGAACGCAGCGGCCGTGGGCAAGAGCGAGTGCCTCATCAGGCCCTCTTCCAAGCTCATCGGGCGGGTGCTCAAGGTGATGCAGGACAACGGTTACATCAACCAGTTCGAGTTCATAGAGGACGGCAAGGCCGGCGTGTTCAAGGTCAAGTTGCAGGGAAAGATCAACAACTGCGGTGTGATCAAGCCACGCTACTCGGTGAAGAAAGTTGACATGGAGCAGTTCGAGGCCCGCTATCTGCCGGCCCAGGACTTCGGCGTGCTCATACTTACCACCACCGACGGCGTGATCACTCACATGCAGGCCAAGGAGAATGGCGTGGGCGGCAAGTTGCTAGCCTTCGTATACTGAGGGATGACATGACAGTAACAGGACATTTGGACGACACGGTGCACGTGCCCACGGAGGTCAAGGTTACCATGAAGGGCAGCGAGCTGACCGCCAAAGGACCGAAAGGTCAGGTCATTCGCGACTTCGGTCACCCCAAGGTCAAGGTCTCCCTGAAGGAGGACACCGTACACGTAGAGTGCGAGTACCCTCGCGTCAAGGAGAAGGCCTTGGTCGGTACATACGCTGCACATATCAGGAATATGATCGAAGGGGCCAATCACGGGTTCGAATACGCCATGAAAGTGGTCTATTCCCACTTCCCCATGAAGATCGTGGTGAAGGGCGAAAAGTTCGTCATCGAGAACTTCTTGGGAGAGAAGGCCCCACGCTCAGCGGTCATATTGGAAGGCGCCAAGGTCGTGATAAAAGGTAACGAGGTATTCGTCACCGGGTCCGATCTGGAGAAGGTCTCCCAGACCGCTGCCAACATCGAACGTGCCACCAAGATCCGCGGATTCGACCCTAGGGTGTTCCAGGATGGTATCTACATCGTAGAGAAGGCAAGGAGGCCGAAGTAATGTCGGCGAAGAAGGAGATCAAGAGCATACAGGACCTTCCCTACTACAGGGATGAGTACACCGCACAACTGGCCGACATGGGCATTGGGGAGCTTGACGAGCTTTTGGAGGCGTTGCAGGACGAGCAGCGCAAGAAGGAGATCGTCGACGCCCTGGACGGTGTAGGCAACAAGATCGCCGACCACTGGATAGAAATGTTGGAAGAGGTGGAGACGGAGATAGTCGAGACCGAGGTCGAGACCAAGCCGGTCGTGAAGATCAAGGCAGTGCTCACCGATGAGATAAAAGCTGCCCTGGAAATGAGGGACGTCAAGAACCGAAAGCGCCCAGCGTTCCTCAGACAGGAATGGTTCCGGTACCCGAGGCTCGGCGAAAAATGGAGAAAGCCCAAGGGCATTCACTCCAAGATGCGCCGGCATCTATCGTACCGCCCGCCGGTGGTCTCGATAGGCTTCCGCGGACCGAAGATGGTACGCGACTACCATCCCTCTGGTTTCCAGGAGGTCATGGTGTACAACCCCGACCAAGTGGAGAACGTGGACCCCAAGGTGCAGGCGATCCGTATCGGCGGCACCGTGGGCGGAAGGAAGAGAATAGCAATAACCAGTAAGGCGGATGAATTGGGAATCCGCGTACTTAACAGGACGTGAGAACGATGGATCTAAAGAACCAAAAGCGCATGGCGGCCGAAGTCATGAAGTGCGGTTGGAACCGGGTCTGGATAGACCCTAACCGCATTGAGGACGTCGCAGACGCTATAACCCGGGCGGACATTAGGACCGCCATCCAATCCGGGACCATCCGCGCCTTGCCCAAAAAGGGCATATCCCGAGGCAGGACCCGCCACCGGCTGGCCCAGAAAGCGAAGGGACGCAGGCGTGGACAGGGCAGCAGGAAAGGTACCTCCAATGCCAGAAGGCCAAAGAAGGAGGCATGGATCCAGACGATCAGACCACTGCGTTCCACGCTGCGCGAGCTGCGGGACGGGGGCAAGATCACCAGATCCGTATACCGGGAATTCTACATGAAGGCCAAGGGAGGCATGTTCAGGAGCAGGAACAACCTGCTAATGCACTTGAAGACCGAAGGCTACCTTAAGGAGGAGAACTGATGGCGCGAGGACCGAGATACAAGTTGGCCTTCCGCCGCCGGCGTGAGGGCAGGACCGATTACCGACAGAGGGCTCGTCTGCTACGGGCGAGGATCCCGAGGGCCGTGGTCCGCGTCTCCCTGAGGCACACCAGCATTCAGATAGTGGACTTCGACCCCAAGGGCGACCAGGTGCTGGTCACCGCCCACTCCCGCGAATTGGTGGAGATGGGATGGACCAGGGCTGCCGGCAATGTGCCGGCCGCATATCTGACCGGCTATCTGGCCGGGAAGAAGGCCGTGGCCAAGGGACTGACCGAGGCGGTGCTCGACATCGGCCTCAAGGTGCCAGCTAAGGGCGCCACCGTGTTCGCTGCCCTAAAGGGCATGCTGGACGCGGGCATGAATATCCCCCACGGAGAGGAAGTGCTGCCTAGCAAGGAACGCCTAGCAGGCAAGCACATCGGTGAGGACGTGGAGAAGATGGTACAGGACATCAAGAGTCGCATGGAGGCTGATTAATATGGAATGGGTACCCATGACAAGACTGGGAAATATGGTGCTCAACGGTGAGATAACCACCATGAGCCAGGCCCTAGCCACCAAGCTCCCACTGCGCGAGGCGCAGATCGTGGACATATTGCTCCCCGACCTGAAGGACGAGGTCATCGACGTCAACATCGTGCAGAGGATGACCGACTCCGGTAGGAGGGTCAAGTTCAGGATCACCTGTGTGGTCGGAAACGGCGACGGTTTCATCGGTATTGGCAGAGCCAAGGGAAAGGAGGTCGGACCCTCTATCCGCAAGGCCATCGACAACGCCAAACTGAACATCATCGAGATCAAGCGCGGTTGCGGATCGTGGGAATGTGGGTGCGGAACGCCCCACTCCCTGCCATTCACCGTGGTCGGCAAGTCCGGCTCGGTGGTAGTGGTGCTCAAGCCCGCCCCCCGGGGTATTTCCCTGGCGGTCGGCGATGTGGCCAAGAGCATCCTTTCATTGGCCGGGGTCAAGGACTCTTGGGGATATGCCAAGGGTCACACCAAGACCACCGTTAACTACGCCTACGCCACTTACTACGCTCTAAGGAACACCATCGAGATGAGGGTGTCCGAGGAGCAGGAGAAGCGGCAGCACATCGTCAGCGGTCCGATGCAAATGCACATGGCCGAGGACGATCAGGCACAGCAGCAGGGAGAGTGAGCTTCATGGCATATGCAGCAATCAGAGTTCGTGGCCACTCCGGAGTGAAGGGCGACATCGCGGATACCATGCTCATGCTCCGCCTGACCCGAGCCAACCACTGTGTTGTGCTACAGGAGACCGCGGAGATAAAGGGCATGCTGATGAAGGCTAAGGACTACATCACCTGGGGCGAGGTTTCCGAGGAGACCCTGGCCCGAATGATAAAGTTCCGTGGCCGGCTCGTTGGCGACAAGCCCATTGACGATGAGGTGGTCAAGGAGAACACCCCCTTCGGTTCCATCATGGCCTTCGCCAAGGGCGTGTCCAAGGGCGAGACCAAGTATTCGGAAATGAAGGATGTAAAACCACTATTCCGCCTAAGCCCGCCTAGGAAAGGTTACGAAGGTGTCAAACGCGGCTTCGGGGCCGGAGGCGCCCTGGGCTACCGGGGAGAAGAGATCAACGATCTCATCTCCAGGATGATCTGAAGGTGAACTAAGATGGTAAGCAGGACTGAGAAGTTCAGAGGCTCCAGGACCCACGGTCGCGGAAAGAAGGCAGGACGTGGTGCCGGTAAGCGCGGTGGAACGGGCAACGCCGGATTGCACAAGCACAAGGCCCAGTACATGTTGAAATATATGCCCGATCACTTCGGTCGGCACGGTTTCAAGCGGCCCCAGAAAATGGTCTGCGCCAAGATCACCATTAACGTGGGCGATCTGGAACAGACCATGGACGCCATGAAGGCCCAAGGTACCGCGGTGGAGAGGGACGGAACGATAGCCGTTGACCTCACCGCCATGGGCGTGGACAAGCTGCTGGGCAATGGTCAGGTGAGCGCATCTCTGGAGATCACCGTTTCCGAGATCACGGCTTTGGCCAAGGCTAAGATTGAAGAGGCAGGCGGTCATATCGTGATGCCAGAGTAAAGTATCGCGTGGTACTCATGGCCGAAGACCAGAAGAGCAGGCTGTACAAGCTCAAGCCTATAACCGACCGCCTACCGGCGGTCACCAAACCCGAGGGGCATGTCCATTTCAGGACCAAGATGTTGTGGGTCGTAGTCATACTAGTGTTCTACTTCGTCATGACAAACATCTTCCTGTATGGGCTGGATAGCTCAAGCACCATCGATCTTTTCGCCCAATACCGTGCCATCCTGGCCGGTGCGCAAGGGTCCCTGATGCACCTGGGCATAGGTCCGATAGTCACTGCATCTATCATCATGCAGTTGTTCGTTGGGGCCAAGATAATCAAGCTCGACCTCACGGACCGCGAAGATAAGGCAGTCTATCAAAGCAGCCAGAAGTTCCTGGTCATAGTCATGATACTAGTGGAGGCCGTGCCTCAGGTGTTCGGGTACCTAGTACCAGCGGACACTTTCATCGGAGGGTTGAGCGGAACCTTCGGAGAGTCAGGGCTACTCAATGGCGAGAACATCGCCAGGATCATCATCATCCTGCAGCTCTGTGTCGGTTCCTATCTGGTCTTCCTATTGGACGAGGTGGTATCCAAATGGGGTATAGGCAGTGGTATCTCGCTGTTCATCGCAGCGGGTGTCGCTGAAGCGCTGTTCACCGGAACGTTGAACACTGAAGGATACAACCCTGACATGGCGTTAAGCACCAGCAATCCGCCGGTCGGGGCCATACCAAAAACGATCTTTATATTGACCAACACGTCCGCGCAGGGGCTGGTAGGCGGAGGCTATGAACAAATTTTAATACAAAATCCCAATCCATTGATAGCTTTGGTAGGGACGATAATCATCTTCTTGTTCGTCGCTTATGCCGAATCATCCCGTATCGAGCTTCCGCTGGCCCACGGCACCGCCCGTGGGGCGCGTGGACGATATCCTATCAAACTGATATACGCCTCCAATATCCCGGTCATCTTGATGGCCGCGCTATTGGCCAACATCAGCATGTTCACAATGCTGCTTTACACCAATGGTGCGCTCAGTGGCATCCCGCTGCTGGGAGGGCAGGATTGGTTAGGCTCATATGTTGCTGGAAATAACAATCCGACCGGAGGTCTCGCCTGGTACCTTTCAACGCCACGCGGGGTAGGTGATTGGCTGTTGCCCATGTTGGACCCGGGTGCCTACGGCAGCATGACCTACGGTCATGGGGCGCTGCAGATAATGGCCCATGTGCTGGTCTACGTCGGACTGATGGTCGGAGGGTCCATTCTCTTCGCCAAGTTCTGGATCATGACCACCAACATGGGTCCGGAAGCGGTCGCCAGACAGATCGAGTCCAGCGGACTGCAGATCCCTGGTTTCCGTCGCGATCCACGGGTGCTCAAGAGAGTGCTGGAGAGATACATCCCCATTGTCACCGTCATCAGCGGAGCGGTGGTGGGTGGCCTAGCGGCAGGTGCCGACCTGATCGGTACTGTGGGCAATGCCAGCGGTACAGGTGTTCTGCTGGCGGTAGGAATCATGATACAGTTCTATGAGGCCATAGGTAGGGAGCAGATGATGGAGATGCACCCAGTGCTGAGAGGCTTCTTCGGAGGAGATTAAAAAAATGGCTGACGCACCAGTTCCGGACGCCAAGGCGACGACCAACAGAATGGTGATGATATTCATCTTCATCCTGGCCTTGTTCGTCATGTTCGACCCCTCGCTACGTTCCGCCCTAGGCGGCGTGGTGGGACTGGGTCTGAACCCGCTATGGGGATTCGGCGGTGATTTCCCGGTGGTAACACTGTTCATCACTGGAATGTTCATGACCGGTCTGACCATCACTGTGAGGCATTTCTTCACCGATTACGTGAAGCAGGCTGAAAGCCAGAAGATGATCGGAGCTTTCAACAAGGAGATGAGGCAGGCCCGCCTGGACAACAACACCTACAAGCTGAAGAAGATGACGGAGCAGCAGCCCCAGATCATGAAGGCCTCCATGGCCCAGACGACCAATCAGTTGAAGCTGATGCCGGTGACCATGCTCATCGTCATCCCCATCTTCGCATGGCTGGCTGTGTTCATCGGAGACCTGGATAGCACCAGGATGTCCGTCCCATGGTCGAACCTGGCCGATCTGAACACCTCATACCTGTTCCCGGCCTGGATCCTGCTGTACTCCCTGATCAGCCTCCCCTTCGGTCAGCTACTGTCCCGGGGCCTTAGGTACTTCTCCTTCAAGAAGCGCCTTAACGAACTGACAGCAGCCGGGAAATGATCGTCACCATCAGCGGTCCGATAGGAAGCGGCAAGACCACTGTTTGCCGAATGCTCGGCGAACGGTTGGGATACCGCACGGTCATATCCGGGCTGGTCTTCCGCGAGATGGCCAGTGAGATGAACTTGTCTTTGGAGGAGTTCGGCCATCGGGCCGAGGCCGACCCCAAGTACGACCGTCTGATCGACGAACGCATGGTGGACATCGCCCGAAAGGAGGACAATGTCATCCTGGAAGGGCGCCTGGCCGGACAGATGTTGCGCCGCAACTCCATTCCGGCCTTCTGCATTTTTTTAGACGCTCCCCTGGAGATACGCACCCAACGCGTCTCCGGAAGAGAAGGTGTAGTCTTACGCGAGGCCATGGACGAGATGAGCTCCCGTGAGGCAAGCGAAGTGCTAAGGTATCGCAAATACTACGATATTGACGTGACCGACCGTTCCATATACGATATGGTGATCGACACCGGTGCGCTGACCCCGGAGCAGGTGGTCGACAGCATCATCTGCCGCATAAGGGGAGATTGATATGCTGGTGCGGGACAAGGACCCCCGGACGCTGCCGAACGGGAAGCGGCCTGAGGACCGCAGCATAGAAGAACTGCTCTCCGCCGGCGTCATCGTTCTCGACAAGGTGCAGGGACCTACCTCCCATCAGGTCACCGCCTGGGTGCAGGACATGCTGGGTGTGGAGAAGATCGGGCACGGCGGTACTCTGGACCCCAACGTGAGCGGCGTTCTGCCCATCGCATTGGGAAAGGCGATACGCATGACCGACCTGGTGCTGCGTTCCGACAAGCAGTACGTCTGTCACCTCTACCTTCACCGTCAGGTTCCCGAAGAAAAGGTGCTCAACGTCATCGGCACCTTCGTAGGCCCCATCTATCAGACGCCGCCGGTCCGTTCCGCGGTCAAGATCCAGATGCGTGTACGCAAGGTCCATACCATCGACATTCTGGAGATGTCCGGACGGGACGTTCTCTTCAAGATCGATTGCGACGCCGGGACGTACATACGCACACTGTGCACCGATATCGGTGACGCGCTCGGTGTCGGGGCAAACATGAAAGCGCTGCGTCGCACCCGCTCGGGCCGGATGACCGAAGATGAGGCGGTCACCCTGCAGGACCTCAAGGACGCCACGGTGCAATGGAAGCAGGGGGACGATTCCTGGTTGAGAAGCATGGTGCGCCCCATGGAGATACTGCTGGAGCCGTTGCCTAAAGTGATCGTCAAGGACGGTACGGTGGACGCCATAGCGCACGGGGCCGACCTGAACGCCCCGGGCATCATCAGCCTGGACGAGGGAATAGAGAAGGGTGGTCCGGTGGCCATGCTCACCGTGAAAGGGGAGGCGTTAGGTCTGGGAACAGCGGCCATGTCCTCCCGCGATATGTTCAAAGCTTACAAAGGCCGAGCGGTCAAGACCGTCCGGGTGTTCATTCCAGAAGGTACGTACCCACGCATGTGGGGGGATCAGCAGTAGCTGCCTAGATTGCTCTGCCCCTTTTTCAACGGCACGGCGGTGATCCCCAGCCGTTCCCTGATCTCCTTGGCCAATATCTCCTCCGAACCATGATGTATGTACACCTGGTCCGGAGAGCATCTCTTGACGAAGTCTATTATCTCGTAGAAATCGGCGTGGTCGGAGTAGGCGAACCCCTCGTCCATGCCCCAGCTGCGCCCGCTCACGCACCAGCCGGAGACGGTGGCGGTACGCCTCTTCTTCAGTGCGGAAAGGCCGTTCTCCCCCTTGGTATTGTGACTGATGACCAGCTGCGGCGTATCGTCCGCCGGATCGAACGGCAGATAATCGAACTTCAGGTCGTCCGCCTCCATCATGCGGGTGGTGTCCAGCACCGAACCGTGCAGCCGGGGCTGGAACTCCTTGAGCATGGTGGTCAGCTCCTGCGATTTGCCTAAAGGATAGGAATACAGCACCGCCGAGCATCCCTGGTTCAAGGTGTCCTCCACCCAGTCGCGGATGACGCCCATCATGGCGTTGCGGTTCGGGAAGCGGTAGCGCGGATTTCCGTAAGTAGCCTCGATGATCAGCGCGTCGCACTTCTGCGGACGGGCGCCTTCCATGCCCAGACGGTCCTGGGGGCAGAAATCGCCGGTGTACAGCACCTTCTTCCCCTCGTCGATCATGAACATGTTGGAACCGAGTATGTGACCGGCGCCGCTGGCATTGACCGACGGAAGATCGCCACGCTCCACGTTCTCCAGGTAGTTCTTGGACTTCTTGCTCTTGACCCGCCCGCGCAGGCAGCGCAGGGTGATGTCCGAGCAGAACAGCGGACCGCCGTCAAAGCTCGAGGGCATGTGATCGGAATGGGCGTGGGAGACGCAGCAAATACCGGCGGCAGAGACCTTGCGGGGGTCGAGAAAGTATTTCATCTGGCCGGAAGTAACTTCTATGCCATTGTCTGAGACAACGGAAAGCCCATCTCTTTCCATTGTCCGGACAATGCACCCTCGGATATTTACCAGTAGCGAGGACGTATCCATCATCGTCGTGGATGGTGTGCGGGACCGTACTCACGTTCGCCCGTATCAGGACAGCATGATCATCACCAGGACGATGTGCGCGATCAGCACTATTCCCAGCGCATATCCGAAGACCTTCTTGCGGCGCAGTTCCATCTCACGTGCGGTGGTTTCAATCAGGATCATCTCTATCTATCATTCGAAGGTGGGACGATAAATCTTATCAATGGCCATTGACGGTGATGACATTACCAGATGCTGATATGATGGCGGTGTCCCTGCTGTAGAACGAGGCGCCATACATTGGGTCGCTGCTGGATATCGATGCTAGGTTGTACAGTGTATCGTTCAGCTGGCACTGCAGGGCGATGGCGCGTGGGAGGATTATGGTGTTCATGCCCTGCTGGAAGCGGGAGTTAGCGGTGCTGACGTTGAGGTTAATGAGGTACACCTAGTCGTCCGCCTTTCAACCATTATTCATTCAGATGGCCCAGAGGTAAACCATCTGACACCGTTTGTATTCTTTAGAAATTCTTCGTAGTTCAATAATTTATTTCCAGTGATTGATTGATACATTTCCTTGATTTTACGCCCAGACTCATAGTTTAATTCAATTGAACCTAACTTTCCATCGCTAAATTTTAAACTCGAATAAGGAGACCAAAAATCATCCCCTGGCCATAGATTCAACCATTGGATATCAGTCCATTTTTTTTCTACCGATTTACTGAGTAAATATTTTATTTTTATTGATTCATTAGATAATTGAACCTCTATTGGCGAAAACAGCCGAATATCCACTTCGAGAATAATTATGATAAATAATGTAATCGATAAAATTGCTCCCGTAATCACCCAGAAGTCGAATAATATTTGAGCCAATACAGTCAGAAAAATAAATCCTAAATATAATATATAATAATATTTTTTACTGATCTTTGGTATCGGAATAGGATAGGTAATCACATCTGCCTCTGAATTATTCAAGACCTTCAATCCTCCAAATACAAAGAACCGAGACTGAATAATACCGCGCAACCACCCGTGAGAATCGCTGTGACGTCAAAGGCTAATTTCGCCCCACAATTTTTTGATCCTCCGTATTTAAGATTGAGTAATCCCTCCCCTATTGAGAATAGACCAAATTCCAATCCAATGAACCCGGCCCAACTTTTCAATGGGCCTCCGAAAATGGTGGATGTTCCGATTATCACTCCAAGCACGCCTGCGGCGAAGCTGCACAGACCGAAAAGACCGATATTGGAAAGGCCCGCTATCGCCAGCGAGAGCATCGTCGCCTGCGCTGCGACATATCCGAAGATAAACCCGAACATTGTCAACCCTGCAGACCAATCGAGACCTTCCTGGGACTGCTCCTCCTCCGGAGTTTGCGGTCCTGCCCCCGCGTCCAAAGCGAGATCCCGAACATAGTCCGCTGTCAATCCATCGATGTTAACGTTAAAAGATTCACCTCCGATATAATTTGAGGATAACATCTGTTCAATTATGTACATAACCGCGACGGATGCGATTATCCCGACTATGAAGCCGAAAACATTCGTGATAGCACTGATCGCCAGAACGATCACAAAGAATATCGTTGCTATTCCGAACAGTATCCAATAAAGCTCCCCGTTGAGCGCATTGACGAAATTCGATGCCCCCTTTGCAGAGATGGAACCGGTGCTCTCAACGTCCGATTGAATGAGGAGCATCGCGGAGTTCAATCCGGCCAGATAGGAATTGATAGCGTTCGTGACCGAAGATATCAACGGATCGAACACCGCGGTCAATGTTGCTGTAATAAAATCGATCGCCCAGTCCACGAACGCCATGAACGCATCGACTATCGCGTCCACCGCGCCCTGAACCGCCGCCGCGGCGGCGGAGAACATGTTACCTATCGCCTCCAGCCCAATCTCCACCAGGTGCACGAACAGCAGCAGCAGTCCGCCGCTGGCCACCCACACCAGGAAGTTGAAGATCATGTTTGCTATGTCACTGATGACGTCCAGCGGGTCAAAGAAGTTCGGCGCCTCGCCCAGACCGGAGTTCATTACGGACGTGGGTATCGACGACAATATGTCGTTCGGCAGGTGCAGCAGGTAGACAGCGGTCGACGATATCGTCACATTGTTGCCGATTCGCGCACCCGTCGCGTTATGCGTGAGCTTGGTCAGTATGACCTCGGCCTGCGTGGCGGTGACGTTCTTGCTGATGACCGCGATTACGTGAGCGGAGGCGATGCACGTGGGGATCATAGGTTCCTGAATCTGTTCTTCAGATCTTTAGCCAACCAGACCTCCCGCAGGGGCTTGTTCATTAAGAGATCGTAACGTTTCGCAATCTCGACAGCTGCGCTGTAACTGACATAGTTGAATTTCCTACCAAAATAGAAGATGATTGCCGGTGCGACTGTCGTTTCAGGACTTGAGCTGAGGCCGTAAGAGTTCAGTTTTGCCCAGGGGATAGATGTTCTCTTACCATTCACATAAAAAAGATCAACGCCGTGGTCTCCGACCCCTATCTTCAAGGGCACAGTGTAATCCCGAGCATACCAAAGACCGAAATAGATCAGTAAAGCCATGAATACAGAGACGATAATTGGAATCAATCTTTGATAAACAATAATAAGAGGAAATCCAGATAGAGCGATGATTAGTGATAGTACCTTCCATTTTTTTCTATGGTTTTCATTTCGAGGATAATCGAACGTTGCGTAATCCATTATTATACCACCATGCAAACGATATTTGAGATAAGCAGTATCGCGAGGAGTGTGTTACAACCAAAAATAATCAATTGAAGATCGTGGTCTAGATTGGCGATTGGTTTGAATGATTCGATGATTAATATCCCGCATATGGCGCACAACAACACGTTCACCAGGATATCTTGGCTGGCGAGCGAATAGAAGGATATTATCAGGCAGAAGAGGGTGACCGCCAGACTACCGATTGAGCCGGTCGCGTCCCATGCTAACATAGATGGGATGATTGCTATTGTGAACCAAAAGCTATTGAGAATGCCAACAATAATGTCCGCACCACTCTGTTGTCCAAAGAAGCTCACTATCCATGCGCTCACAGAATCCTCGCTTGTATCGTTCGGATTACCAGGGTCGTCCCCATTGGGATTAATGCCTAAAATTTCTGTTATCAGAACCATGACCACAATCGTCACAAGGGTTCCCAACAGGAAGGTCATTCCACCAGAAATTATCTTCAATGCAAGAAGAACGGCATTAATACCTATTGCCAGTATGAACATCGATAAGAACAGATTGCCGTATAAAGCGTCAGATAGTGAGGACTTGTCATCATTATCCCCTGTTTCATTAACACAGTTCGCTGCCGCACTGATTGACGAATAAGAATTCTCCCCAAGACTCAGGATAGGAGCAAGTACCGATGCATAGAGCTGATTCATCATCTCTATTGCTATAACTATGATCCAGTCCACGAACGCTGCGAACGCATCGACTATCGCGTCCATCGCGTCCTGCACCGCTGCCGCTGCGGCGGAGAGCATGTTGCCTATCGCTTCCAGCCCTATCTCCACCAGGTGGATGAAGAGAAGCAGCAGTCCGCCGCTGGCGACGAACACCAGGAAGTTGAAGATCATGCCGGCGATTTCGGTTATGCCACTGAAGATAACGAATATCTGATGTACCGGGTCAAAATAGTAATGTCCCCCGCCCATGCCCGAGTTCATCACCGATGTGGGTATCGCCGAAAGTATATCGTTCGGCAGGTGCAGTAGATAGACGGCGGTCGATGAGATGGTTACGTTGTTGCCGATGCGCGCCCCAGTGGCGTTGTGCGTCAATTTCGTCAATATCGCCTCGGCCTGCGCGGCGGTGACGTTCTTCGAGATGACCGCGATGACGTGACCGGAGGCGGAGGCGCTCGAGGCGTCGGTGCTGTAGAACGAAGCTCCGTACAGAGGATCGCCGCTGGAGATCGATGCCAAGTTGTAAAGCGTGTCGTTGAGCTGGCACTGCAGAGCGATGGCGCGTGGGAGGATTATGGTGTTCATGCCCTGCTGGAAATATTTTTATGAACGATATTTAAAAAATAGCCTTTGAGTTGCTTATTAGAAAATTGTTTGTTTCCTTGAACATCGTTAGTAGAAACGGAAGCATCAGCCATCCGATGTGTCCATTCCAGATCGATATCGTATCTCGTCGATCTCGATGATCGCGCCGTCCATTTTCACCGACCTCTCCCCTTCAGCCCTTTATACCCTCAAAGCGAAGCGAGCGTAGAGAGAGAGAAAATGTATCGCTCGATGCCGGAGACAGTGACCGAACCGCTGGTCCACGATTTCAATTCCGAATCGGATGGAGTACTGGCCACCACTGCCATACCTCCAGTGGACGAACTGCTGGGAGGATTGGAAGCGGGCACCGTCACCACCATCGACAGCTCCGACCGGCTGCTGTTCACCCTGATCAACATGCTCAGCGTGAACTTCGTGCGGGAGTGGCATCGCGACGTGGTCTGGGTGGACGGCGGGAACTCCGTGAACCCTTACGATCTGACATACGTGTGCAAGCGCTTCCGCATGAGGCCGGAGGAAACGCTCTCCAGCATCAATGTGTCGAGGGCGTTCACCGCCTACCAGATGTCCACCCTGGTGGAGGAATCGTTGGAAGAGGAGCTGATGCGCAGCAAAGGCGGTATGATAGTCGTCTCCTGCTACCCCGATCTCTTCCAGGATGCCGATATGAACTGGGAGGAGTCGCTCAAGCTAATGGATAGGGGGATGAGCAAGCTGCGCTCCCTCACCTCCAAGCACCGCACCGTGACGGTCGTCACCAACTACGGATTGGCGAAGCTGATGTACCGCAAGGGATTGCGATCGCTGTTCTACGAGAAGGTCGACAGAGTGGTGAGCGTGGAGCACCGTTCCGGCTACGCGCGAATTTCCTTGCCCAGGGAGGAGAAGGAGATCATGTATCGTCCGGTCCCCCCGAACCAGACCACTCTGGACGAGTATCGGAGGAGTTGCTGATGGGGCGGACGGTGCCGACATACCGCCAGGCGGCGGAATCAACGTTCCGCAACTGGAACGATTTCCGGAGGGCGCTGTCGCAGGATGATCGGGAGGCTTTTGACCGTCTCTCGGACAAGGTGCGCCTGCACGCTTCGGCCGCCTCCGTGGCCGCCTTCCTAGACCCGTTGGAGGGAGTGCTTCTCTCCATCCTCCTGGAGCAGGAGAAGGAGCTGGAACGTTTGAGGAAGAAGGAAAGATAGGATGCGCGGATGGATCCTGGACTGCTATGCCGACGAGGTCAACAATGAAATGGTCACCTGGGTGAAGACCTCCGACGGCGTTGAGAGGATCACCGACCGGAGTTACCGCCCATCCTTCTACATCAAGCCCTCCCTGGAAAAGAGATCGTCATTGCTACTGGGGCTCAAAGGATCGGGGGTGGAGCACCACTGGGAGAAGCACCGCACCTGGCTCACCGGTCCGCTGGAGGAGGTGCTGCGCGTGACGCCGCGAGGATACCGCAACCTCATGCCCCTGGCCAAGACCGTTGACAAGTGGGGGTGTCATAAAGACCACACCCTGTTCAACGTGGACCTGCGCATGGACACCCGCTACTTCCTTCATCGAAAGGTATTCCCCATGGGTCTCATGGACATGGAGAAGTGGAAGAACCTGGACACCCCGTTCCGACTGGACTATCCGATGCCGGACCTCGGCATTTCCGAGCTGACGCTGGAGACCTCCGCCCGGAGGGGCATGCCGACCATGGACGACCGTTTGAAGAGGGCTACGTTGGACGACGTGGTACTGGAAGGAAAGGAGGCGGACATACTGGAGCGGCTGCAATGCTCGCTCCGGGAGAAGGACCCGGACGTGCTGCTGACCGACGGCGGCGACAGCTTTCACCTGCCGTTCCTGGAGAAGTGCGCCGAGCGCAACGAGATGGAACTGGAACTGGGGAGGGAGGGCGGCAAACGTCAGGGAAAGGGCAAGAGCTACTTCACCTACGGGCGGATACTCTACAAACCGCCGGCGTACAAGCTGCGCGGAAGGGTGCATCTGGACAAGGGTTCTTCTTTCATCTTCCAGGAGGGCGGAATGCCCGGTCTCATCGATCTCTGCCGCCTATCACGCATCTCCCTGCAGGACATGGCGCGAATGTCCCCGGGCAGCGCCATCAGCGCCATGCAGGTCAACGAGGCCATGAAGATGGGCGCGCTGGTCATGTGGAAGAAGAACCTGCCGGAGGATTTCAAGACCGCCGCCGAGCTGGTGGCATCGGACCGCGGCGGCCTCATATACGAACCGAAGGTCGGCCTGCACGAAAAGGTCCAGGAGGTGGACTTCACTTCCCTTTACCCCAGCATCATGGTGCGGCACAACATATCGCCGGAGACGTTGAACTGCCAATGCTGCGTTGGCGAAGGGGAACCGGTGCCCGGACTGGGATACTGGACATGTTCCAAGAACGTCGGCATGCTCTCCCGGGTGCTGGAGCCCATCGTCCGCCGGCGCATCTCATTGAAACGCTTGAAGAAGGAAGGCGGGCGGAACAGCGTCATGTACGATCAGCGGGCCAAGGTATTGAAATGGGTGCTGGTGACCTGCTTCGGTTACACTGGCTACCGCAACGCCCGCTTCGGACGCATAGAGTGCCATGAGTCCATCACCGCCCACGGACGGGAGATATTGCTGAAGTCGGCGGAGATCGCCGAGCGCAAAGGGTTCCGCATTTTGCACGGCATCGTCGACTCGCTGTGGCTGGAAGGGGAGGGTGACATCGAGTCCTACTGCGAAGAGATCGGCCGGCGTATGCAGATCCCGTTGGTCTGGGAGGGCGAGTACAAATGGCTGGTCTTCCTGCCCAACCTGACGAACGGAGCAGGCGCCCTGAACCGATACTACGGCGCCTTCCAGGATGGGGAACTGAAGGTGCGGGGGATAGCGTTGCGAAGGAGGGACACATGTACTCTGGCGAGAGAACTGCAGCAGGGCATGCTGGATCGTCTCGTCCTGGGAGAGGACGCCGAGGGCTTCCGGCACCGCATACCGGAGGCCTTGGGCGTTTTGGATCTGTATGTTCGTCAATTGAGGGACGGAGGGACGCCGCTGGAAAAGCTGGTGCTTTCGAAGCGCATCACCAGGGAACTGAAGGAGTACCGGCAGAAGAACGATCAGTTCCGTGCGCTTTGCCAGCTGGAGCATCAGGGGTTCCACACCCCTCCGGGAGAGGCGGTGGAGTTCATCATGACCCCCGGCAGGGAGATCAAGGTGGCGCAGTTCCTGGACGGGGATGAAGAGTACGATGCCGAGAGATACGCCGAGCTTTTGTTCCGTGCCGCCGGGGAGCTGCTGTCCCCGTTCGATCTGGGACAGGAGCGTCTGCGAGACTTCTACCGCAAGAACGGGGCGAAGTAATAGAGAAGGATGGGCAGCAGCAGGCAGCCGGTCAGATGCACCCGGCTCACGCCCAGCTTGGCCGGTACGCTGCCGAGCACGGTGGACAGGAAGAGGAGCACCAGGCCGCCCGGTCCGGCCAAAAGGAAGGAAAGGAGCACCATGCCGACCAGCGCCACCTGGTTCAGCATGCCCAGGTCCCGTCCCTGCGCTTGGCGCAGTAACCGTGCCCCCAGCTTCATCGTCAGCCAATATGACAGCAGGGATGCGGTGAGCACGCACAGCAGCAGCGCTGGAAGCGAGTCCACGGCGAGGGATGGTGTGGCCACCTGCATAGCCAATAACGTCCCGCTTCTCCCTTTTCCCAACAGCAGCAGCGTTCCCAATCCCAGCACCGCCGCTCCGGTGCCCACGGCGGAAACCATGGAGATGAAACCATCCGGTCCATTCTCGCCGGAGCGGGGCAGCATTGTGGTAAGCACTGCCCCGGCGGTGGCCGTTACCCCAGGCAGCCAGCCGACCAGGCCGCCCATGAACGAGCCTTTCAGCGCCCCAAGCACCGAAGGAGGATCGCCGGGGTCGTCATTCTGCTCCGGCATCCGGCCTCGACTGGAACCGATGAGCAGCGGCAGCCCGAACAGGCCGGTGAACAGGGGCATGAGCATGTTGCCCTCCATTCCTCTCCACAGGTCATCACCGGGGACCAGGCCGTCCATGGCCATGACGCCCAGTGCTCCCGAGGCAAAAAAGAGCAGAACGCACCAGGTGATGATGGGGAGGCGGTCCTTACGTACGGTCCAATGGCCGAGCAGTTTCTGATGTCCTGGATCGAAACCTCTGCCACGCACCCTGAACGTCTGCATCGGCGTGCGCACCTCCCATCGCCCATGACGCCGGCGCAGCTCGCCGATCACCCTGGCGGAGTCGCCGTGCACCGGCACATGTCTTTTCAGAGAGATCGTCTCGGTGAAGGATGATCCACCGTCGCGCATGTCCAGTTCCGCCTTCGGATCAGCCTTTCCCCCCTCCGCCCAAACGAGGAGGAAAGGAACGAACAGCAGCAGCCAGGGTATCATCGGTACCAATGATAGCAGAAGGTCGATGGCCTGACGGTAAACCAACGGCAGGGGCATGAGAACGATGATGCCGGCCATGGCCCCTACCAGACTGCCCTGCGCCGCCGCCTGCAAGGCGCACAATCCCCTCCCCTCTAACAGAAGACGGTGGGAAGGCAGGACCGACAGGCATTCCGTCTCGTCCGGCACGCCCATGATCAGCGAGGGGATGAAGTCCAGAAAGGAGTGGCAGATGGCGGCGGAGAGAATGGTGCAGGAGATCAGCAGGGCGGGCGGTACCGGTGACCCCGCGCTTTGGCATATGCCGTCCAGCATGGGGTAGAGCGAGGGAACGGTCATGAGCAGCAGGATGGCCAAGGTGTTCACGTGGATGCCTGGAGCTAACCCCGACAACGTCCCCAGCCCCATACCGAACAGGGTGAAATAGAACACCAGCAGCAGATCGACCCCGAACACGGAGCTCCATCACCAGAGAATTGAAAGAGAGGGTCCTTTGCAATGATACTACGTCGAATACCCTCAACCCTAATATCCGAAAAGACATTTCAGGGCGCTCATGCCAGCGGTGAAGGCGGTAGGACTGACCAAGCTCTTCGGGGAGCTGCGTGCAGTGGACGCCATAGACTTCGAGATCGAGGAGGGCGAATGCTTCGGCTTCCTCGGCCCTAACGGCGCCGGCAAAAGCACCACCATGCGCATGATACACTGCGGCAGCCCGTTGACCTCTGGGAAACTGGAGGTACTGGGCATGGACGTGACGGTCGACTCCCGCCGGATAAAAGAGGCCATAGGCGTCGCCCCGCAGGAG
Source organism: Methanomassiliicoccales archaeon (assembly GCA_035527755.1). NCBI lineage: Archaea > Methanobacteriati > Thermoplasmatota > Thermoplasmata > Methanomassiliicoccales > Methanomassiliicoccales archaeon. The sequence goes on from DATKZX010000008.1 coordinate 178,994, forward strand.
AACAATCTGGACCCCGATTTCACCGTCGGCCGGAACCTGACGGTGTACGGACGCTACTTCGACATACCGAAGAAGGAGGCGGAGGAGAGGGCGGACCGTCTTTTGGAGTTCATGCAGCTGACCGAGAAGAGGAACGAGAAGATCCAGGAGATCTCCGGGGGCATGAAGCGCCGGCTGATAATCGCCCGCGCCATGGTGAACGACCCCCGGCTGCTCATTCTGGACGAACCGACGACCGGGTTGGACCCCCAGGCCAGGCACCTGATATGGGAGAAGGTGCGGGAGCTGAAGCGCAAGAAGGTAACGGTCATCCTCACCACGCATTACATGGACGAGGCGGAGCGTCTGTGCGACCGTTTGGTCATCATGGACCACGGCAAGATCATCCTGCAGGGACGGCCGCGGGAGCTCATCGACCGGATCATCGGCACCGACGTGGTGGAGATAGACACTCCCACGGACGAACTGGAATCCTACGTCAAGGGAAAGGGATGGCAGTACGAAAGAACGATCGATCGCCTGCTGATCTATACCAACGAAGGGCAGAAGGTCGCGGCTGAGCTGAAAGAGCATTTCTCCCTGAGCTACTATCTCATCAGGAACGCCACCCTGGAGGACGTGTTCCTGCGCTCTACGGGCAGGGGTTTGATCGAATGAACATCATCTCCAACATATCCTGGCGTTCCCTGGCCCTCTGGAAACGCAACCGGGACGTTTTCCTCACCACCTGGAAGACCAATTTCCTGCCACCGTTCCTGGAACCGATACTATACTTGTTGGCCATGGGCCTGGGGTTCGGGGCGCTCATACAGGCGGACATCGTCTATAACGGTCAAAGCGTGGAATACATCAAGTTCCTGGCACCGGGCCTCGTCTCCATCAGCATCATGTACGGAGCGTTCTTCGAATGCTCCTACGGCTCCTTCGTCCGCATGTATTACCAAAAAACGTTCGACGCCATCTTGGCCACGCCCCTCTCATTGGAGGACATCATCGCCGGCGAGATCCTGTGGGGAGCTACCAAGAGCTTCATCAACGCCACCATAGTGCTGGGCGTGGTGGCCGTGCTGGGATACGCCGAGGTACCGGGATTGATGCTGGTGCCCTTGGTGGCCTTTGCCGGAGGGTTCCTGTTCGCCTCGCTAGCAATGCTGTTCACCTCCCTGGTCCCCAATCTGGATTCCTTCAACTATCCCTTCTTCCTGTTCATCACGCCCATGTTCCTGTTCAGCGGGACGTTCTTCCCTCTGAGCGTGCTTCCGCAGTGGGGGCAGCAGTTGGCCATGACGTTGCCGCTAACGCACATCACCAGTTTGGTCCGGGACCTGTCGTACAACATATTGAGCGTAGACTCGCTGGTCAGCATGATCTACATACTGGGAATGTCCGCGATCGTCTTCCTGGCATCGGTCTACCTGATGAAGAGAAGATTGGTCAAGTGAGCACGCGGACCTTCCCGTCCTTTACATCTACCCGCACCAGGGTCTTGATCTTCATGCCCAGCTCCGCTTCCAATCGCTCCAGGCCATCGGTCTTCTGCACCACCACTATGATGTCGGTGACCTCCACTCCCATGGCCTTTAACGCCTGGACGATGGCCTTCAGCGTTCCCCCGGTGCTGATCACGTCATCCACGATGACCACCCGGTCCCCTTCCTTCAGACCGTTGATGTAGAGGTCCTTCTCCGAATAACCCGTCGTCTGGCGCACGCTGACCTCGCCTGGCAGGCCGTATTTTTTCTTACGCACCACGTTATAGGGTATGCCGGTCATGAGCGCCAGCGGCACGATGAGCGGGATGGCCATGGCCTCCGCCCCTACGATGAGATCGCATTGAAAGTCGCAGATGTCGTAGATGCGGTCCAGTACCTCGTCCAGCACCTGCGGGTCCATGGACGGGATGCCGTCGGTGATGGGGTTTACGAAATACGGGTAATTGCCGAAGAGCACCACAGGGCTGTGCTCCAGGCTGTCCTTCAATCTTTCCAGCATGGTCCTCGTCACCATATCGTATCTTATGCTCATAAAATATGGCGAGCGGAGTTCGAAATGATGGGCGGAAAGAAGTTGAGGTACGCTGATGCGCAGGACCTAAGGAAACACCTCATCTCGGTAAAGGAGAGAGGTTCTCCTGGAGACAAGTTCACTTCAGGGGCAGCGGCGCGTCACCGTTGGTCTTGTGCCACTTGGCGCCCTTCTTCTTCAGGACGCCCTGGGCCGCCAGGTGCCGGATGGTCCGCCGTAGTAGCTCTTCGGGAACATCGATCTGGAACTGCTTCTTGAAGGCCTGCTGAACCCCCAGAACGGTCTTCGGTTCGTACAGCGTCTTCGGTAGTATGGTCCGCAGGTCCTCATGAAGGTTCCAGGGGAAGATGAACCAGGTCCAGTCCTCCTTGGGCACCTCCACCTCGTAATAGTTCGGCTCCGTCTTGGAATGGGTGATGTGCAATAGCGTGGTCGTTCGGACCTCTTTGGGACCCATCTTCATCAGATGGGCCTCGGCCAGGGCCAGGCTCTCTCCGGTATCGGTGATGTCATCGACGATCAGTACCTGCTCGCCCTCGATGATGGCGTTGAGCTCCTGAGTTAATAGGGCCTTGCCGTCATGATTGGCAGTGATGCCCCAATGTTCGGTCTTGACGGCGTAAAGACGCTTGACCTGAAGATGGTCGCAGATGAGCCTGGCGGGCACCCATCCTCCCCTGGTAAGGCCGATGACGACCGTTGGTTTGAAACCATCATCATCGATGTCGTTCGCCACTGCCTCGGTCCAACTGGCGATCTCGTTCCAGGTCACCAACTTACACTTGAAACTCTCAGGATTGTCCATTCCACTCTCTCCACCAAGGGATCGTTCCCATTCCTCTTCCGCACCACTCTGAATGCAGATAAGTTTTTACCTTCTTCAGAGGAGCGGATCGACAAACTCTCCCAGCACGGTATCGAATAGGCCGCGGTCGCTCATTTTCAGTTCCGGTACCACCAGCAGGGATTGGAACGAGAGGGTCATGAACGGTGCTGGCAAAAGGCAGCCCATGTCCTTGAGCATCTCCAGAAGCACTAGCTCGCGGGAGACGACCTGTTCCGGAGAGGCCGTGCTCATGAGCCCGGCCGCATCCAGGGGAAGCTGTTCCAGACGTTCTCCGTCGACCGCCGCGTACCCGCCGCTCCGGGATACTGCGTTGACCGCCCTGGCCATCTCCTCCGCGGATGCGCCCACCACCAATAGGTTATGGGAATCATGAGCCACCGAGGATGCCAAAGCTCCCCTTTTCAGACCGAACCCTTTTACGAAACCCAACGATGGCGGCATTCTCTTGTAACGGTTGACCACCGCCATCAGCAGCACGTCCTGACGGATGTCCGCTTGGACAACGCCGTCATGCACCGGCAGTTCGGTGATGATGGAACGGCTCTCGATCTGGTCAGGAATGACCTCGATGATCCTGGCGGAGACCCGCCTGCCTTCAGCTTTTAGTTGAAGTTCCGGCGCGGCGAGGTCCTGGGTCATAATGGCCAGCGGGCATTTCTTAGGTGTGGCTTCGAACAGCGGACGTCCTTCTTCGGCCACCAGCTCGCCGGCGATGTAGACCTGCTTGACATTGAAATCCTTGAGGTCGTCCACCACGACCAGGTCGGCCCTGCTTCCAACGACGATGTTCCCTCCCTTCAGACCGTAATGCCATGCCGGCCAGGCGGTCACCGCTCTGATGGCGTGAATGGGTGACATGCCCAGGGCCACCGCCTTTCGCAACAGCAGTTCCAGGTGGCCGTTGCTGATGTCCGCCGCGCGCAGATCGTCCGATACCAGCATGCATTCGTGCCCTTTGGCGAAAGGCATCAGAGGGAGAAGATCGCGGGAGGCGCTGCCCTCTCGCACTTGGATCCACATTCCCAGGAAGTACTTCTCCTCGGCCTCGTCCGCCGTCAGGCACTCGTGGTCCGTGGATATCCCGGCATTGATGTACTTGACCAGGTCGGGGCCCACCAGCCCAGGGCTGTGGCCGTCCACGTTCCTCCAGAGCTTCCTAGCAGCCCGGACCTTGTCCATGATGCGGGGGTCGTCAACAAGCACCCCCTTGTAATCCATGACCTCGCCCAAGGCGACGAAACGGCGGTCCTTGAGCATCCGTTCGATGTCCAGCACCTCGATGGACGCCCCGGAGGTCTCGTACATGGTGGCAGGTACGCAGGAAGGGACGGTGAGGAAGATACGCAGGGGGACCCCTTCGGCATCGTTCAGCATATAATCGATGCCTGGCACGCCCAATACATTGGCGATCTCGTGCGGGTCGGACACCACCGTCGTGGTGCCATGCGGGACCACGGCCTGGGCGAAGCGGGAAGGGCAGAGCTGCGACGATTCGATGTGTATATGGGCGTCGATGAACCCCGGAAGAAGAAATTGCCGAGGCGCTTCTGGTAGAACGACGATCTCAGCATACTTACCATGCTCCATGATCACCCTGGCCGGGGTGATGCTTCCGGAGATCACGTCCACCAGCTGCCCGCTTACCTCCCTCCTGCTCATAGGGTCCTATTCAACGCTCTCACGACAAAAACCTTTTGACCGTCCCTTCCGATAAAAAATAGATGACCTATCCCAGGGATATCCTGAACGAGATCAAATGGGGAGGGGGCGGACTTTCGCTGGTGGTCATCACCTACCTGCACCGTGGTGCACCGGGTGATCTCACCAGTATCAGAGGGGAGGAGATAGTGGAACTGGGGCGATCGTTCTTCTCGACCCGTGAGAGCAAGATACCATATCATCGGATAAGAAGAATTGAAAATGATGGGGAAGAGGTTTTCCACCTTTAGCTCAATGCCGAGGCTCGTTGCAGCTGGGGCAACTGTGCATGAAGGAAGGGTAGTTGACCCCGCACTTGCGGCATTTGGTCATCTCCACCTTCTTTTCCTTCTTCTCCTCCGGAGCGTGCTCTGCCGGAGGGGCGGGCTGCTGAGGCGCTGGTCGCTGAGGCTGCTGGACCGCCTGCGGTGCTGCCTGATACTCCTGTGCCTGGTACTGTTGGTACTGAGGTTGGAATATGGTCTGCAATTTCAGGTATCCCAGCAGCAGGATGATCCCGGGAATTAACCATATGAATATCCCGACGATGGACCAGATGAGCAGGGAGTCGCTGGCTTGCTTGAACCGTCCCTGGTCCAGATGATCGAACACGTTATCCTTGAGCATGTACAGCACGATCATGCCGACACCGGCCATGGCCAGGGAAACGATCCCGTAGAAGAAGTTCCCGGTCAGTATGCTGACGATACCGACAAATACCGATATCAGGGCGAAGACCAGGGCCAGAAGCTGTCCGATGTAGACCAGTTTGCGGGCTTCGGTCACGCTTGCTGGAAGCCAGGAAGGACCGTTCTCCTTGGCCAAGAAATCATTGAGATCCATTTTTTTCCTCCAATGCATGAGATTAATGCGAGATTTTACAAATGGTTTTTCCGATTATCAATCTATCGCAGCACCAGGTGTCCACTGATATTCGGGGACCACATCGATGGCGGACCACATAACGCTTATATACGTTACCCCATGTACGAAAATCGTCAAGAGTGAAATGGATGAAGAATGAGGATTTCAGATACCTGTACGATCGATTGAACGAACCCTCTGATATCGACATACTTTCTAAGGAGCTAGGCCTGGATCAGGAGCTTTTGAACGTTATTTACAGCCAGAGGACCGTTCGCGAGACCACCAAGAAGTTCTACAAGGTGCAGCGCAACAGTCAGAGGATGGTGCAGTCCTGGAAGAACGGGGAGACCCTGATGGACATATCCCGAAAATACGAGTTCCCGCCCATTCTCACGGGGCTCATGATATACCAGGAGTCCGGACGTTCCAAGAAGCAGTACTGGGCCATGGTGCGCAACCCCGAGACCATCGAGGACCTGGAACTGAGGAGGCAGATCGAGGAGATCACCAAGGCGGACCTCATATATTCCCCTGAAGCGTCCGAGAAGCAATATCTGAGAGGAACCTGGGGTGAGAAGAACCTGCAGGATTGGCTGGACGGTCAAGGCATCACCTACCGCACGGAGAACGAACTGCGCGGAGAGTTCCCCAAGACCCCGGACGCTCTTTTGGACAAGCCCATAATGGTCAACGGTTGGAAGGTGAACTGGATAGAGTCAAAGGCCACCTTCGGGGACCGAACCGAGGTCAATAAGAACATACGGAAGCAGCTGGCACCTTACGTGCAGCTCTTCGGACAGGGACTCGTAGTGTACTGGTTCGGTTTTGTGGACGAGATCACCAGCGAGGAAGGCATATACATCACCGATTCCTCACTGACCCACTTGAACTGCAAACCGGCGGACTGAGCTTCAACACCTGCAAGAATGTAAATATCCCTAATTGACATTTTAGTGCATGTACCAGGCGGAAACCATATCTGCCAGCGATTTAGAGCGGTACGGCTATTGTCCGCTCAGCTGGTGGTTGGGCCGTCAAACGCAGATGCATAGCCAGGACCTGGACGAAGGCGACAAGGTCCATAAGGAAAAGGCGGACGAGTACCGTCGGATACGACATATCGAGCAGACCGCCTGGGACTGGGAACGCATGGTGTTCTTATTTTCTCTGGTGGCAACAGTACTGGCTGTCACAGGGCTTTCCTTGATGAGGATCGGGGACAGCGCTGACTGGGGATGGTTGCTCTCTCTGCTCAGCATCATCTGGTTCTTCGCCGTCATCGCCATGCTATACTTATCGGCCCAGAGGGGAAGGGCCATCATCAAGGTCCGCCGTCTGCAGGTCGTGGCCATACTGGGACTGATGCTCATGGCCGTGGCCATGAACATCGGGAGTCTGATCGAGACCGATCCAATGGTCTCCATGATAATGGAGGCGCTGGCGCTGCTCTGGCTTATGGCGGCTTCCTTTGCCTTGTACCTGTCCTTGAACGCGGCCCAACAGGCCAAGGAATGGAGGTGGGAGCAAGGGCTGGAGGGAGAGATCCATTACGTAGGCACGAACAGCTCGCCCATTTATTATTCCGAAAAGCACGGGCTGAGAGGCCGACCCGATTTCGTTCTGGAGATCGACGGCCAGCTGATACCGGGAGACCTGAAGACCGGCAGGACCCCGCGCGGTCCCCTGTTCTCCCATATCATGCAGGTGGCGGCATACTGCCTTTTGATCGCCGAAGAGTCCGGTAAAAGACCTCCATACGGTCTGCTGAGGTATGGGGACGTGGAGCACGAGATCGAGTTCAGCGAGGAGTTGGAGACCCTGTTGCTCAGTAAATTGGAGGAGATGAGGGGTATCCTTAGGAGCGGGGAGGCCCACCGCAACCATGGCCGTCCAGGCAAGTGCGCTTCCTGCTCCAGGCGGGACGCCTGCACGGAAAGGTTGGTCTAGGTCACTCCACGGTCACGCTCTTGGCCAGGTTCTTGGGTTTGTCAATGGAGCACCCCCGCCTCTTCGCCACGTAGTAGGAGAGGATCTGCAATGCCACGGTGACCGGGATGGGAGAGAACACCGGTTTCACCTGCGGAACGAATATCATGCGCTCGCACAAACGGGCCAATTCGGTATCGCCTTCACTACCTACTCCCAGGACCGGACTGTCCCGGGCGGCCACCTCCGAAACGTTGGCCAACATCTTTTCGTAGGTATGATCACCCTTGATCGCCACGGCGATCACCGGCGTAGATGAGTCCAATAGGGCCAATGGACCGTGCTTGAGCTCCCCGGCGGCGAAACCCTCCGCGTGTATGTAGGATATCTCCTTGAGCTTCAGCGCACCCTCTAGCATGGTGGGATAATTTATGTTACGGCCGATGAAGAAGCAGTGCTGTGCCGAGTCGATCATCTTGCTGGCTTCCTCGATCTCATGAACGCGGTTAAGCACCGACTGCACCATGTTGGCCGATTGGCGCAGGGAAGAGAGGGCGCCTCGCATGGAATCATGGCTCAAGGTGCCCTTGGCATATCCGATCCGAATGGATAATAGATACATGGCCAGCAGCTGTGTGAGGAAGGTCTTTGTCGCCGCCACCCCGATCTCCGGGCCGGCTCTGGTGTACATCACCTCATCCACCTCGCGGGTGATGGTCGAACCCACCACGTTCGTCACCGCCAATGTCCGGCAGCCCCGGCGCCGGGCCTCCCTGGCCGCGGCCAGAGTATCCGCGGTCTCCCCGCTCTGGGTGATGAGAATGACCAGCGGGGCCTCCTTGGCCCCCGGTGAGTAACGATATTCGGAGGCAAGTTCGAGAGTGGTCGGTACGCCGGCGAACTCCTCCAAGGCGTACTTGCCTACCATGGCCGCATGGAACGAAGAGCCGCAGGCCACCACCTTCACCGTCTGGAAGTCGGTACGGGACAGGATCTCGCCGTTCTCTATCATGTCCAGAGCCCCTAAAAGGGTGTTATGGATGGCGTTCGGGCCTTCGAATATCTCTTTGAGCATGAAGTGCTCGAAACCGCCCTTCTGGGCATCCTCAGCGGACCAGGTGATCAACGACGGTTCGCGCTTCACCAGTTCTCCCTGGGAATCGTAGACCGTTACCCCAGCTGGTGTCAGGGACACCGTTTCCCCATCCATGATGTAAAGCACCTTGTTCGTATAGGACAGGAACGCGGTCACGTCCGAGGCCAGGAAGTTCTCGTTGACCCCCAGACCGACCACCAATGGGTTCTCTTTCCTGGCAGCGGCTATCTCCGTGCCCCCTTCGCGCACCGCGGCGATGGCATAGGTGCCCTGTATCTCCTTGACCATATCGGCCAAAGCCTGACGCAGGTCACCATGATAGTGTCCTTCCAGCAGGTGGATCAATACTTCCGTGTCAGTTTCCGAGGTGAAATGATGTCCCTCGGACTCCAATCTGATCTTCAGCGCGGCATAGTTCTCTATTATGCCGTTGTGCACGATAGCGAGCTTGCCATCGCACGATAGGAACGGATGGGCGTTCTGATCGGAGGGGCGACCGCAGGTGGCCCAGCGGGTGTGACCGATGCCTGTCCGTCCCTCGAATCGGGGGATCACCCCTTTTAGAACGTCGAGTTCCCCCTGGCGCTTGACCAGGACCAAACGGCCGTCCTCCACCATGGCCACGCCCGCGGAGTCGTAGCCCCGATACTCCAGGCGTTTCAGTCCTTCCATGAGCACCTCCGCCGCCCTACGGTGACCCGAATATCCGATTATGCCGCACATCAGACCACTATGCTCCTGTCTTCCAACGTGCCGCTCGCCCTGGCCCCGTCCCCTATTCGGGAGTTCGCACCTACGATGGTCCCAGCGGAAAGCACCGCCTTGGGGCCGACCTTGGTGAACTCGCCGATCATGCTTCCGGCCTTCTCCACCTTGAAGAACTCCTCCTCGACCCTCACCTGGGCCAGACCGGATGATGCGGAGAACCCGGTACCGATGCGGCATCCGTCGTCGATGACCGCCCGAGAGATGTGGGAGTGCGAACCTATGGAGACATTGTTCATGATGATGGAATTGTAAATGGCGGTGAAAGGAGCCACATGCACTCCGTTCCCAATGCTGCTGGTCGGGAATATGGTGGCGTAAGGTCCTATCTCGCAGCCTTCTCCGATGGCCACCGGTCCTTCTATGTAGGAACCGGCTCGCACTCTTGTCCCAGCGCCAATGAACACCGGACCGCGCAAGGTCACCCCGGCCTCTATGGTGCCCGATGTCACCTGTCCCGTTAGATTGAAGGCATACTCGTTCAAGCGTATGAGGTCCCACGGGTAAACGGCGTCCATCCATCTACCGGTGGAGCGCACCACTTCCAGGTTCAATTTGGATATGCAGCTGTGCAGAACATGGGTGATGCCGGATTTACCCGTCATGACCCCCTGGGCGAGATAATCGAAGATCTCTGGCGGGAAACGGTAGATGCCGGTGTTGATGATGTTGCCCACACCCTTCTCAGGCTTCTCGATGATATCGACCACCCTTCCGGCCTCGATCTGCACTACTCCGTACTTCGAGGGCATCTCGGAACTGGTGACCAGCAGGGACATTCCCCCCTTATGCTTCAGGAGGTCGGTGATGACCTGGGCATCGATTATGTTGTCCCCGGCCACCATGATGAACTCCTCCTTGATGTGCTGCCGAACCGCTAAGGCGGCATGGGCGGTGCCCAACTGCTTCTCCTGAATGGCATATGAAATTTTCACCCCGAAGCGGGAACCGTTACCGAAGAAGGACATGATCCTTTCTTTCATGTATCCGACGACCAGCACGATATCGGTGATACCGTTGGCCGCCAGCGCCCTGACGACATACTCCAGGATAGGACGGTTGCCTATGGGTATCATGACCTTGGGTCGGGATACGGTGAAGGGGCGGAGCCTAGTACCCTCTCCAGCGGCCAGAATGACAGCTTTCATTGCATTCTCCTATGGACATAGCCATCCCTGTGGCTATTAATTAATCTTTTTAGCTTTTTTTTGATCAGACAGTTTCCATTTTGATAACGATGAGCAAAGCTAGTTAAAAATATATGAGTTCCGCAAAATTAAGTAGGTCGGCCTATGGAAAAGGATCTCACGTCTAAATTACCTTCAGAGATAACGCGCTTCCTGGAAAATCCGGGAGGGCATTCGCTCATAGTTCGAGGTAACGCTGGAACCGGAAAGACCACCTTCGCCCTTCAAGTGGCCGAGGAGTTCGGTGACCGACAGGGTGCTCATTACCTTTCCACCAGGGTCTCCGACACCTCCCTTTTGATCCAATTCCCCTGGCTAGAGGGACGGCTCCTACAAAAGGGCGACCAGAACCCGCCCATCAGAAAACGTTCCGGACTTGGAAAATTGAAGGGCGTGAACTCGGAAGAAATGCTATCCTCGCGCAAGGAGATGAGCATATCCATCGGCCGGACCATGCCCGATCTGGAGCGAATGTACGACCTGGTCGAGAAGGCCGAGGGCGAACGGCAGATGATAGTCGTCGACAGCATCGACGCTCTGGCAGATCGCTACGATATGACCTGTCGTGAGGTGATGATCGCCCTGCAACGCGACCTAGTGGAGGGGCATGGCGCCAACCTCATTTTCGTATTGGAAAGCAACGACCACATGCTGGATTACCTCGGGGACGGAGTGGTGGAGTTCAGCCGTGTCGAGCACGATCGCCGTCTTGTACGGGAGATGGACCTGATGAAGCTGAGAGGGTGCGAGGTGCAACAGCCGCTGTACCTTTTTAGCCTTAAAGGGGGGCGATTCCGCTGTTTCGGGTCGCATTGGGACCTGGGCTGTCATATGGGCAATAATTGGACCAGGGTGGACGACTCCAAAGAGAACCTGTCATACGGCATCAAGGACCTGGACGCCATGACCGGGGGCTTGGCACCGGGGTCGTTGGTCCTGATCGAGATGGGAGAGGAGATACCCCCAATGATCAGCGACCTGCTGGAACGTTCATTGGTATCCAACTTCGCCACCGCCGGCAGGGGTGTGCTTTGGGTACCATTGCGCAAGGCGAGCGGGTCAAATGCCCGGGCTTCGCTGGGAAAAGCCGTGACGGATGATCAGATGGAGCGTTCGGTTCGAGTGGTCGAGCCGACATCCCAGTTGGACCTGGACAGCGGACGTTACGTCCTTCCGGTGGAAGGACGCGAGGTGGCCAACGATCTGAAATGGAAGAATCTCGTCTACAGTTTCAACAAGGCCGAGGAACCCTTCCTCTCGATCATGGGCCTCGATTCCTTGGAATCGATCTACGGCGGTGATGTCATGCAGGGGCTAGTGGACCATTTGGCGTCCATAAAGAAGAACGGGGGGGCCTTCGTCGGGATGACCTCGCCCACCTGCCGTTCCACGACCAGATTGGCCGATCTGGCGACGGTTCATGTCCGGGCCGAGATGATCGGGGGTACTGTGATATTGTACGGTCGTAAGCCCTTCACCGAATGCTATGCACTGACATTAGAGGAAAGACCCCAGGGAGGGTGCGTATCCCTGACCCCGTTGGTGTGAGGTGACCGAGATGTTCAAGACAAATTTCCCACAGATGTGCTCAGTTCTCATATTGGGCAGTCCAGGGGTAGGGATGCTGGAATTCCAATTGGGCATGGTCAAGGAGTACCTGGAGGCCGAGGAGCCTGTGGTCTTCGTGACCTTGGACCTTCCGCCCCGTGACCTGTTGGCGGTCATGGAGGCCTTCGGTATACCCATGGACCGTTTGGGCCGGGGGCTTTACATCATCGACTACCATTCCAGCTTGATCGGTAATTCCGAGGAGAGGGAGGCTTACGAAGGGTCCAAGGTGCGACGCATTCATGATCTGGAAGGTATCATGTTCAACGTGGCCAACATCCACTCCGAGGTGAAGAGGCCGTTGCGAGTGTTCATGAACACGCTCTCCACGCTCTTCCTTTATAACCAGCCCAGCGTGGTGCTCAAGTTCTTCCAGATAAGCACATCCCGCATCAGGAGCGAATTCGGCACGGTCTTCGTCTCGGTGTTCGATGGGGTGCATGAAGAGAAAGCGGTGAACCACCTGATGGCCTTGGCCGACGGCGCACTGGAGCTCAGGTTCGATCCGGAGCTCAATCGCATGATGCGGGTGAGGCATATGCGTGGCATGACGGTCCCATGTCGCTGGATACCGTTCGAGATCACGCCGGCCGAGGAAGATACCCCGACCCACGTGCTGCAGTGGAAGTGATCACTCCTCTGCCGTTTCCATCACCCCGTATAGGGCGCGGTTCAGTTCCTGGACCGCTCTGGCGGTGGCCCTGGAGTATAGGGGGCACTCCATCTTAGGCCGGACGACCATCTCCTTCTTGCGGCAATAGGTCAGTTGATCGCTGAGCCCGATCTCGGGGCGGTTCTCGCGTTGTAAGCAGGAAAAACAGAGGGCTTTAGTCATCTGGGGCGTTCTAATGTGCATGGTGTATTTTATGGTTCCTTAATCAACGACGGTCAAAACCTGTGAGATGTCCAACACCAATAACCCTTCCCGACCCAAGTTCAGGGCGCAGAAGGGACAGGCGGTGATGACCCCCCGCACCCCCGCTTCACGGTAGATCCGCACCTTTGATCTGGCCATGGAAGCGGAGGTGTCCGGGAAGCCAGAGAGCAGTCCGCCCCCACCTCCGCAGCAAAGGTCCTCCTCCGGCAATCGGACCAGGTCCACGCCCGCTTGGACGAGGACGGCGGCCATGTCCTCTGCCGCCCATGGGTCCAGTCCACGCTTGAGGTGACAAGGCACCTGCAGGGCCCAGCGCCCTTCCACAGTGGAACGATACTTCTTCCCGGGCAGCAGTTCCACCAGATGCTTCGATTCAATGCCGTACACCTCACGGAGCTGATAGGTGCAGCCGGGGCAGGAGGTGATTATGCTATCGTAGGCGGAGAACACCTCCAGATTGTTCTGTTGCAGGGAGGACGCCTCCTGCTTGGCCCCCACCTTGAGCAGGGGAGACCCACAGCACTTGGCCCGAGGAGAGATATCGTGGGGCATGCCCATGGAGCTAAGGAGCTGGGAGGCGGAGCGGACCAGTTCCGGCAGGCGGCCTAGGCCGATGCATCCGGGGAAGTACAACGTCCTTTCCCCGTTCTCCCGCCAATCAGTGAAATCGCTTGCCACGGTACGACCGCAGGCCCGCACGTTCTCCCGCATGCGCTGATGACCGGGCAGGGAGGGAACGGCGTCGGCCAATCTCTCCCTCAGCATGGACATGGACCGGGTGATGGTGATGGACGACGGGCAGGCCCATTCGCAGGCGTGGCACATGGTGCACATCAAGGCATCGTTGCCGATGCTGAGGGCCTCAGGGAAGCGCGGAGCGTCGATCCCTACCGTCCGGGGGCCGGGGAACGCCTTTCCCTGGGGGTCGTTCAGGACCGGGCAGGCCCGCATACAGCTGCCGCATTTGATGCATCGCCCTTCGTTCATGGAACCTCCATGGTACGTACCGCGCCCCAGGCGCTGGAGATCGCATCCCCCAGCCCTTTTCCCGGTGACCTGAGGGAATAGGCTAGACAATCGCCGGCGGCGAAGGCGTTGGCCATGGGTGTGCCCGACCTCGAAAGCAACCTTCCGCCCCGGTGGGCATAGCCTGAGAGCATCAGGTCATGGGGTCCCTGGCCCAATTCCTTCACGAGGAAAAGGCCGAAGGGATCGTCCAGGCCCGTCTGGTGTAACAATAGGCCGTCGGTCAAGGGTCCGCCGGTGGCCAACAGGACCGCGTCCAGGCCCACTGTCCGGGTCTCCAGTCCGCCTTGGACATCGGCGCCGGTGATAAGGTCCCCCTCTGTTCTCAGAGCGGTCACCCTCCTGCCGGTCCATATCTCCACCCCCGCTTCTCGGGCACCATCCTCCAGTACTTGGTGGAACCTCTCTCCCGGGGTGCCAAGGGGAGTTATGGCCTCCAATAGGCGCCTTCCTCCCCGCCGTTCCAGTTCGTCGAGGCGTCCATGGTCCTTAAGGGAGAAGAGCGGGGGAAGCAGCACGGTCTCCCCCCAGGCCTCCCTGATGCCGTTGACCAATCGATCCAAATGACCCTGGTCCCGGAACGCCGCGGTCAATGAGGATTCGCCGGGTATGTCCATGGGAACGATCTGGGGTCTGGCGTCCATGCCCCACGATCTCAGCACGGACGCTACCAGGTTCGGGCGCAGTGACGGATGCTTGCCCATTCCCAGCACCGTAATGCTCCGGGGACCATGTCCCTGGACCCAGGTGGAACCCGGCGCGGACAATGTGCAGTCGTAGCGTGTCCCCAGATTCGTTATGCCGGTCCTTTTCTCATCAATGCCGCCCACCAGCGGCATACCGCTCGCTTGGAAAAGGCGGGAGAGCTCCCGCAGGCATTCCGGGTCCATGCCGGACCCATCGAGGCATCCGGTGGACATGGCGCAGGACGAGGTACCCTTGCCCACGGCCAAAACCTTCCAGCCCTTCTTGGCCAGGCATATCGAGGCGAAGGTCCCGGCCGCCCCCAGCCCTACCACCAGCGCGGTTCTCATCGTCGTCGGCCTCCCAATCCGTATACGCCCTGCATCAGGCTCCATCTCATCAGTTCCTGCCGGAGCTGCTCTCCCGAGGCATGCCGCTGCCCCCTTTCCCTCTCTTCCAGGAACTCTTCGAGCAGTGGAACGGCCTCGACGCCCCTCCTCTCCACGAACATGTCCAGGACGGTCAGGGAGCAGTCCAGGCCCTGGCAGTATCCCATGCCGATCCGGGTCCTCCTCATCATATCGTCAATGGAAAGGACGTCCTGACCTTCCAGATGATGCTCGACCTCGGAACGCAGCACCTGTTCGCAGGAGCAGACCACCGAAGAGGGCTGTCCTCCCATCTCCGTGGACACGGCACCGTGCTTGCGATGCAGGCGGGCGTTGCCTATTCCTCCGCTGAGCGGTGAGGGCGGTCCCGGGCTTAGCTCCTCCAGATGGGTACGGCAATGTCCCTTGTGACCGAGCATCAGGCAGACCCGGTCCGCCACCTTCTCGGCCATCAGCCTATAGGTGGTCAGCTTGCCGCCGGCAACGCTGAGCAGGTTCTCCGCCGCCTCGTCATTCAGTATGTTGAACGATCTGCTGGCATCACGGCCGCCGGAGGCACCTAGCAACGGTCGTACCCCGCAATAGGTACGGATGGTCCTGGTAACGGAGGAGGATGGGAGCAAGCTGTTGGCCTCTCTCATAAGAAGTTCCACATCTGACCTCATCACCCGGGCATCCTCGTAGGATGCCGCAGGTCTTGAGGTGGTGCCCATGATGGTCGAGGTGTGATTGGGTACGGCGATGTCCCCGTTGGACGGAGGTCGGAGGCGATTGAGGACGTGATGGCATAATCGGCCGTCGAACACCAGCATGCTTCCCTGGTCCAGGGCCATATCGATCCTGACGCCGGCCATGGCCGCCATGTCCGGGGTCCATGACCCGGCGGCATTGACCACCACCTCCGGACGTACCAGGTGCTTCTGTCCGTCACGGCGGTCGAGGTACTCCACCTGGGTCACCAGGCGGTCCTGCACCGTCATTCCGGTCACGCGGCAGTGATTGTGCACCACGCCCCCGTTGGTTCGGGCCTGGTCCACGTTGGCCTGCACTAGAACGAACGGATCGATCGATCCGTCCTGAACCGCGACGCACTCTCTGGTCCGTGGGTCGAGCCCCGGCTCGAGGAGCAGCGCCTCCTTGATCGTCAGTTCGTCCGTCCGCACACCGGTTTCGCGGCAGGCGTCCCGGAATCGCTGGCCGAACTCCCGGTCGTCACATGGGAGCGAGACGAAGAGGCCGCCGGTATCCTCGATGCAGAACGACGCTATCCTTCTCAGTATGGCGTTCTCGGACGCGCATTCGATGGCGGAC
Source organism: Methanomassiliicoccales archaeon (assembly GCA_035527755.1). Classification (NCBI taxonomy): domain Archaea; kingdom Methanobacteriati; phylum Thermoplasmatota; class Thermoplasmata; order Methanomassiliicoccales; species Methanomassiliicoccales archaeon. Next base: position 195,300 of record DATKZX010000008.1, read on the forward strand.
CCGGGGTCCTTGACCGCGTACCGTCCTCCGCTATGCAAAAGTCCATGATTTCCACCGCTGGCCCCGTGACAGTAATCCCCCATCTCCAGAAGAAGGCATCCTATGCCCCGAAGGGAAAGGTCCCTGGCCACCCCGGCTCCTGTGGCCCCGCCCCCGATCACCAGTACCTCGGTCCTCATAGTTCGCTCAGCGGGAGAGAGAATGCCATCGAACGTATATGGAAGTTGATGACGGATGGTGTTGGAGAGAAATGTTATAAAAAGTAGCGGGGGGTCGATTTGAACGACCGGTCTCCGGGTTATGAGCCCGACGGGATGTCCTGGCTACCCTACCCCGCTCTGGTATTTCCCCATCATGCGTACACCCATTATAAACCTTTCTACCTGGGGAAAGGACTGGTTCAGAAGAACTTTCGCAATTTTAAAACGTCTTCCAACGAGCCCTTGATGACTATCTTACGCAGGGCCCAGGCCTTCATGGGCTTCATCTTGCCGGTGAACAGATCGTCGATGGTCTGCGGGTCGGATAACACCTGAACGTCCGCATCCTCCAGCAACCCTTCGTCAAAATGGGATATGCAATTGTCTTTGAGCAAAAATGAGTAATGCTCCGTTCCCAGATCGATGTTGACCTTCTTCTTGAGGGGGCCTATCTCCTTCTGCATCTCGAGGTCGCACTGCATCCTCTCATTGAATTCATCAACTGCTTTCAATAAATGGTCCTTGGCCACCATGAGGTCACTCCCAGTCACTTAATTTAGAAATCTTGGACGCGCCCAGCATCTGCTTTGCGGTCGCCCACGACCTCCGGGTATAAGGAGGCAAATCCCCCTTCTCCTTTATCCATTTTTCCAGAAATGCCCTGGTCTTGGGATCGGAGGTGTAACCGCTGCCAACATCTCCCAGCTCATCGGCGATGCGGTGCATGGCATCGTCCCGATGCACCTTGGCCACGATGGAGGCCGCCGACACCACCGGATAGGTCTGATCGGCCCTATGTTCGCAGACCAGTTCGGTCTGGCTCTTCATTTGCCGCATGAGCGATCGACGGAAATTGCTCTCGCTCACGTCACAGGCGTCCACAAATGCCTTGTGAGGACGAAGATCGTCCAGCAGAGATGCGAAGGCCTGTATCTCCAACGTGTTCAGTGAGATGGAGCCCCGCCTCTCGTCGATCTCCTCCGTTCCGATGACCACGACCTTCCATGAAGAATGGGACCGTATCAGTTCGGCCAGTCGCTCCCTCTCCTCTGGTTTATGGAGCTTGGAGTCCCTGACCCCCCATTCCCTGAACAGTCGATCGTCCTCGACCATGACCGCAGCCACTACCAGAGGTCCCATTACTGGTCCCCTGCCAGCCTCATCAAGACCGCAAATCATCGTAACTGGAATTTCTCTTCCGTATAAATGATTGTTGAAAGGCGTTCGACCAACAATTACAACAGTAACCAAAATAATTGTTGATAGGCTAAAATATAAACATAATCCCCCGATGAAGGGGGCGGTGATGTGAATTTCAAAGAGCGATGTTCAGAACAGACTCCTGACCAACGGATTCAAGCTCACCCGGGTAGGCGTCACCGGAGTCAAAAAACCGGTTCGGGTCCATCGAAATAAGAAGGACACCTTTCTCAACTGCGATATCGATGTCTTCGTGGACCTTCCCTCCACCCAGCGAGGCTCCCATCTGTCGCGCAACCTGGAGGTTATCGCGGAGATAGTGGAGCAAGGGGTCAGCCAACCGATCAAAGGGTTGGAGGAGCTGGCCGCGGACATCTGCCGCAGACTTCTGGATAAGCATGATTACGCCACCTACGCCGAGGTGCACATCAAGGCCGATTATTTCTTGGAGCGGACCTTGCCCACCGGGCGAAAGAGCATCGAGTCCTACGAGCTCATTGCCAAGGCCACGAACAAGCGGGGAGACGGCCTGATGAAGATGATCGGTGCCAAGGTCATAGGCATGACCGCCTGCCCCTGCGCCATGGAGTCGGTGGACGAGATGCAGGGCAGCACCCTGAAGAAAGAGGGCTGCCTGCCCACCATCTCCCACAACCAGAGGAATATCACCACCGCCATGCTGGAGGTGCCGGAGGAGAACGAGGTGGACGCTAACGACATCATCGAGATCGTCGAGGCATCCTTCTCCAGTCCCACGTTCGAGATATTGAAGAGGGCGGAGGAGGCCCAGGTGGTCATCAACGCCCATCGCAACCCCAAGTTCGTCGAGGACGTGGTCCGGGACAATCTGGCTCTGATACTGAAGCGCTTCCCGCATCTGCCGGACGACACCAACGTCACCGTCAGCAGCGAGAGCGAAGAGTCCATTCATAAGCACAACGCCATGGCCGAGCGGGTCACCACCCTGGGCGAGCTGCGGCGGAACCTGGTGTAGGCATGGGCATCAAAGCGATGGTGTGTGACGTGGACGGCACCATCACCGACGACCGGAAGGTCATTCAGAGCCTGGGCATAGAGACCCTGCGCCAGGTTCAGGACAACGGTTACACGGTCATGCTGGCCAGTGGGAACGTTCTGCCCATAGCGTACGGGCTTTCCACCTTCATCGGATTGAAGGGGCCGGTGGTGGCGGAGAACGGCGGCATCGTTCTGCACCGGGACGAGATGCACCGGCTATTTTCCAGCGAACTGCCTTTGAAGGCCTACGAACACCTGCGCCAGAACATGCCCGGCGTCCGCCGCCTCTTCACAGATCAATGGCGGCAGACCGAGGTGGCCTTGTACCGGGACGCGGACCTCCAAATGATGAGGGAACTGCTAAAAGATTGGCCCTTGGAAGTAGAGGCCACCGGTTTTGCCATCCACCTCATGGAAAGAGGGCACAGCAAGATGGCCGGGGTGCTCAAGGCCTGCCAGCTGTTGGGGCTGGACCCGTCGGAGGTCGCGGCCTTCGGTGACGCTGATAACGACGAGCGCATACTGCGCGAATGCGGTCACGGGGTGGCGGTAGGCAACGCTTCCCCAAAGGCCAAGGAGGCCGCGGATATTGTGACGAAAGGTCTACACGCAGATGGTGTCAGGGAAGGGCTCATGCGCCTCGGAATGCTCTGAGGCGTCATTCTAAATATCATCGATGACGATCGAAAATCATGAAGGTCTTAGGCCTGTGCGCCTTCTGTTCCAAGCCAACAAGCCAAAGCTGCCCCATGTGCGGCCGTCCGGTATGCTCTGAGCATCTTGATCCCCACAACCATATCTGCCAGGGATGCTCTCGGGACCTAAGCGAGGTCCGAAAGCGCGATGGACCGCTGGATAAGCATCTTTTACGGTGAGCTCAGAGGAGCTTCTTGGCGGACGCCTCGTCCAGATCGATGGACTTCAGCAGGTACTTGAGGGCCTTCTTCACGATTATGGTGCGGGTCTGTTCGTCCAGATGCTGCTCGTAGACCACCGGTGCCTTCTTGTAATATTCAACACCGAACTCCGAGTAGTAGTAGGTGGCGTTCTCAGAGTCCATCTCGGCCGCCTTGTTGTAGCAGCTCTCAGCCTCATTGAACAGTCCCACGTCCATGCAGAACGCGCCCCAGCTTTGGAATATGAAGGGGTTCTCAGGGTCCAACTCAGATGCTTTCTTGTAGAGGGCCACCACTTCTTCTTGGGTGACCTTCGGTACCAGAACTCCGGCGTCCGCCTTGGCCAGATAGGCCGCGGGGTCGTTGGGTTCGGTCTTGATAGCCTTGTCGAATTTTGATAGGGCTTGGGCGTACTCGCCGTCACCCATGAGTTGATAACCTTGCTTCATCAATTTTTCAAAGTCACCAGTTGCCATAAAATCACTAACCCGAGTAATAGATGATATGAGATAAAGCTTTCTTAGCCGCGGCCAGGTCTCACAGGTTCCGAATGAAGCGGTTTTCCTGGTCCACCAGTACGACTTTGGAATGTATCGGCTTATCGGTCAGTTCGAAGGCCATGATTATGACCTTGTCCCCGACCCTTACCAAATGCGCGGCGGCACCGTTCACGCTGATGATGCCGGTACCCCTTTTCCCGGAGACGACATAGGTCTCGAAGCGGGCCGCATTGTCCACGTCCGATATCAATACCTTCTCTCCCGGCCAAATATCGGCTCTGTCCAGTAGATCCTGGTCAATGACGATGCTCCCCACATAATCGGGCTCAGCGGCGGTGACCGTGGCCCTGTGGATCTTGCCCCTCAGGAGCTGTCGCATGGAGCTATGCAAGAAAAACGTCCTCTTGAATCTTTCCCCGAGACCGATGCTTCGACCAATAGCCGGGTCGCGGGATGGATTATAGATAAGGAACCGGGCCTAGATAGAATTGGAGGAGCATGCCTATCTTTAAAATGGCATTTAGCGCACCAGAGGACCGCGCCACCCTGGTGAACCACGGCTGCAATTATTCCTGTGGCATCTGTTCCTATGGTCTTAGAGAGACCCTGGAGCCCAGACGGTTCTTTGACAAGTGGGAGGTAGAGGCATATCTGGAGCGCATGAACCCATCCACCGTGGTCATCATGGGAGGGGAGCCGACCAGGTGGGCCAATATCTTTTCGGTGGCCCGGTTCTGCAAGGAGCACTTGAAGGCCTTTATCAGGATACCTCATAGCAACCTATCCAACTCCCCGCCCCCGGAAGTGGACGAGATCGGGGTGAGCCTTTTCGCCATCAGCAAGCGCAAGTATCTGCAACTGACCGGGTCGCAGAACAGCCGGGTGCTTTCTAACTTCTACAGGACATATGATCAGGGGACCCAAATATCCGCCTCTGCCATATTGATACCCGAGTTCATTGGAAAGGACGAACTGATCAAGGTGGCTGAATTTATAGCCAGCATCGATCGGGACATCCCTCTGCATATCACCAGTTATCTTCCGGTGCCGAACATGCCTTGGAGACGGCCTTCCAGGGATGAGATGCGAGATGCGGTGGAATCCTGCCTAAAAGTGCTTAATAATGTCACTGGCACGTTCATTACAGCGACTGACTTCACCCGCATAAACTATATGCGCATGGTTCAGGACGTGCGCATGGCCTAGAAGCTGCAGATAACGGTAATCGATGTGGCAGGCACCTTTCTTTGCAGAACTGCCGCGGCCCAGCTGTAGAACGGTCGAGATCTCCCACGACCTTGGTACAGCTTCCATCTCAAAGCGAAGGCAACGGATCGATAGGTCGGAATGCCGCTCTATGATCGTTCACTCGACCTTCGGGGCCGGATTTCGATCACGGTTCGTGCATGACCCGATGATCTTGACACAATTGTTTTTCAATGTATCGTCGTACTCGAGCAGCGCATCGATGTTGAAAACGATCCTCATGTTCTCCTTGGTAAGAACATCTTCAGGGGTTCCGATGGCGAAAACCCTATGATCGTGGATCAGTACGATCCTATCGCAGTACTTGACCACCATTGGAAGGTCGTGCGATACGATTACCACGGTGAGGTCCTCTTCGTCGGACAATCTCTTGACCAGTTCCAGAACCTCGAACTGATGGTTGATGTCCAGATGCAGGGTGGGTTCGTCCAGCAGTATTATCTCCGGCCTTTGCGCGATGGCCCTGGCTATGATCACACGCTGGCGTTCTCCTCCGCTCATCGTATTTATGAGCCTGTCCGAGAACTCTTTGATGTTGGTCTTCTCCATCGCTTCATCAACGATGCGTGCGTCCTCCAACGATTCTCCCTGAAAACGGTCCAGGAACGGCATGCGTCCCATCATCACGATGTCCCTTACCGAGAAGGCGAACCTGATCTCGTTGCTCTGCGGGACCACCGCGATATGCCGTGCAATCCTCCTCTTGGATATTTCCTCTAGGTCGGTGCCATCCATGAGCACTTTCCCAACATTTGGATGAAGGTTGCGGTTCAAAAGCTTCAGGAGCGTGGTCTTACCGCATCCGTTAGGCCCCAAAATGCCTATGATCTCTCCTTTCTTGACCCCCAGGTCCACGTTCTCCAGGACTGGTTTTTCCTTGTATGAGAAGCCGATGTCCTCGATCTTCATCATCAATCCCACCCCATTTCACTGCGTCTTCTGCGCAGAAGGTATATGAAATACGGAGCACCGATGAGCGCCGTCATTATCCCTATGGGGAGAATGCCTAGGCTGGGCGCGATGACCCTGGAGATATAATCGCACATTAGCAGGAAAGCGGCGCCACCTAGCAATGTCGCCGGAAGCAGCGCCCGGTTGTTCGGCCCTATCATGATGCGCAGGATGTGCGGCACCACCAGTCCGACGAAACCGATGACCCCGACGTACGCCACCGCGGCCGCGGTCACCAGCGCGGACGCGACCAGAAGCTGAAGCCTTATCTTCCTGACCTCCACACCAAGGTCCATCGCGTGGGCGTCCCCCAGCATCATCGCGTTGAGGTCTCGGGAGCTGGACAACATTATCAGACATCCCGCGGTGATCAGCGGGGCCACGATCATGATGTTGTTCCAGTTGGCGTTGGTAAGATTACCCATGGTCCAATAGATGATACCCTGCATCTGGTCTCCCGCCAGGTACGTCAGGAGGGATACGATGGCTGAAAGGAACGATCCGACCGCTATGCCTGCCAGAAGAAGTGTTTCGGTCGGTACGCGCCCCCCGACATGGGCTATCGAATAGACCAGGAACAGGGTGGCCATGCATGTCACGAACGCCAGTAAAGGGATCAGTAACAACGAGGGGATCCACGATATCGTGAAGGTGAGTCCGATGGCTGCGCCAAGAGAAGCTCCTGAAGAGAGTCCCAGTATGTACGGGGAGGCCATGGGATTCCTGAACAAGGCCTGCATGACCCCTCCAGCTATGGCCAGTCCTGCCCCGATGAGGCAGGCCATGATCACGCGGGGAAGGTTCATCTTCCATACTATGATGATGTTCGTCTCTGACCCAATGCCTAAAAGCGCCCAGAAAGCCTCCTCGAAGGACAGAGGAACGAATGCCTGCGCCAGGTCCAGGACCATGAATATGATCAGAATGATTAACAAGGCCGCAAAGACCGTTATCGTCCTTCTACGCCTCTTTGCGACATTTTCCATGGTCCACCTCAGATTAAATCATGATAAAATTGTTTGGATGGGGCAAGGGGATACCCCATCAGTCCTTTCCATCTCTCTTTCGCGTCGCAAAGACCACAGCGACCGCTCCTACGACAACCAGGATGCCGACAGCGGCGTAGAGCAGCGTATTATCATCGCTGTCGTCCACGGTCTGCACCGGGATATCACCCTCAAAGTAATCTGGATAGAGCAGGCAGGCCACCGTCCACAGACCTTCGGTCGCGTCCGGGCAATA